>NZ_JBFAKS010000005.1:0-148570 GCF_040655855.1 Kribbella sp. NPDC050281
ACCGGCGTCAGTGGCGCCGACCCGACCATCATGCTGACCGGACCGGCACCGGCCGCGCGCAAGGCGCTGGCCAAGGCCGGCCTGGAGGTGAGCGCGATCCTCTTCGGACCTGTCCATCTTTCAACTGTGTGGTCGCCGGCCACGGAAAGCAACGGCGCCCCGATTACCGAACGCCGGACCTCGGAGTCAGACCATGGACCGGGAGTCAGCGACCGGTGGTGCCGTCGAGCTGTTCGCGGATGATGTCGGCGTGGCCGGCGTGCCGGGAGGTCTCGCCGATGACGGCCAGGATCGCCCAGCGCAGGTCGTGGGTCTTGCCGTTGCGGGTCACCGGTGCGTCCGCGTCGCCGATCGCGGCGATGATCTCGTTGCTGGTCTCGCAGGCAGCGCGATAGTCGGCGCGAAGGTTCTTCAGCGAGACCGTGGGGTCGACCTGCATCGACCGCTTCCCGCGGGTCGGCTTACGTCCGGCCACGACCTCCTCGAACCACAGCGATTCGACGAAGGTCAGGTGCTGGATCAGGCCGGCGATGTTGGTGCCGGAATCGACCGTAGTGCGCCGCGCGTCCGCCTCACTGAGCCCGGCCAGCTTCTTCAGTACGCCGGCCCGCAACCCATCGAGCACCGCGCACAACTGCTGGAGCTCGCCAGTCATGCCGGGAGCATAACGGCGGGGCGAACACCCAGGAGACGACCTGGTGTCCTGGGTCGAACCTCCGACTCAGGACACCAGCGTGCTCTGTCGTCTCCTGTGCTTCATTCCGGGAGCTCGGCGCCGGACTGCTCGGCGACCATGTACTCGGCGTACCAGGCCGGCCAGTTCACGTCGAACTCGCCGCCGTTGCGCTTCTCGTGCTCGCCGTGGGCCGTGGCCGCCCGGAGCAGCGCCTCGCGCAGGTCGTCGACGGACGCGAACGACGTCTCGTCGGACTCGATCCGGCCGGGGAGCCGGCTGGTGATCTCCTGCAGCAGCCAGCCGTTGCCGTCCGGGTCGCTGAACGTCGCGAACGAGCTGTAGCTGGCGCCTTCCTCCGCCCGCCCGCCGACGCGATCGCTGCCGTCGGTGTGGAACTGGGCGCCCGGCGCGCCGGGGTGGAACACCTCGCTCACCTCGACACCGTGGCCGGCGAGCTCGTCACGAGCCGCCTGGATGTCGGACACGATCAGGTACAGACCCTGGGCCGAACCCGGCGTGGCCGAGGTGATGCCGGCGCCGAACTGGACCGAGGCCGGCGACCCCGGCGGGGTGAACTGGACGACCCGGAAGCCGTTGTCGAACGCGAAGTCCGCGTCTTCGCGCCAGCCGAGGTTCGCATAGAACGCCTTCGCGGCGTCGACGTCGGTCACCGGGATGACGGTGGCCTCGAACTTGAAAGGAACCTTCCCGGGGCGCCCGTTGGCGCTCGCAACTCCGGTCGAGTCCTGGGTGGTGCTCATCTGTGCCTCCTGGATGTGTGTCTGCGGGTACAAACGATCCTCGCGCCGCGACGATTCCGTCGCACCAGGGTGACTCACTGGTGCGACCTACGTGCGACGTGGAGGAAGGTCGGACGTGAACACCGCCGCCACCCCGGGAGCCGACCATGCCTACACCCGATCTCCTCGTCCCACTGCGCAGCCGGGCCGGGGTCGCGATTGTCGCGGCGACCGTGCTCGCGTCGGGGATCGCGTGGTACGACGCGTATGTCGTGAACGTCGCAGTGCCGGCGATCGGCAAGCACTTCGGCGCTGGTGTCGCATCGGTGCAGTGGACACTGACGGCCTATCTCCTGGCTGTCGCGTCGCTGCTGCTCCTCGCCGGTGCACTGGCCGATCGGTTCGGCCGGCGACGCGTGCTCGTGGTCGGCCTGCTGGTCATGCTCGGGGCGTCGTTCCTCTGCGCCGCTGCTCAATCGATCGGGTGGCTGATCGGTGCCCGGGCTGTCCAGGGCATCGGCGCCGCACTCGTCGTACCGATCAGCCTGGCCTTGCTGAACGGCACGCTGCGCGTCGCGGATCGCGCGAAGGGCATCGGGATCTGGGCGGGCCTGTCCACAGCCCTGAGCACCATCGGTCCGTACGGCGGCGGTTGGCTGATCGACAACGCCTCATGGCGCTGGGTGTTCCTGCTCCCACTGCCGCTGTTCGTGGCCGTGTTCGCCGTACTGCGGCACGTGCCCGAGACGACCCGTGAGCGGCCGGCGCTGTCGGTCGACGTGATCGGTGCGGTGCTCGGAGTCGTCGGGCTGGGCGGCCTCATCTACGCGTTGACGGAGGGGCCCAGTGCAGGTTGGTCGAGCGCGCGCGTGCTGGTCCCGGGTGTGATCGGCGCCCTGGCGCTGATCGCGTTGCTGCCGGTCGAGAACCGCCGGCGCGCGCCACTGCTGCGGCTCTCGCTGTTCGAGTCGCGTCAGTTCGACGCGATCAACGTCGTCACCGTCCTCGTGTACGGCGCTCTGGCCGCCGGCGGCTACCTGTTCGTGGTGAACTGCCAACTCAGCCTCGGATACACGGCCGCGCAGGCGGGGGCAGCGCTGATCCCGGCGTCGATCGTTTTCCTGCTCCTGTCGCCGTTCAGCGGTGCGCTCGTGTCTCGTCTCGGGCCGCGGTGGTTGATGTTCGCGGGGATCCTCATCATCGCGGGCGCGAACGTCTTGCTGGCCCAAGCGGCTCCCGGTTCCAGCTATGTCGGCACGATCCTTCCTGCCGCGCTGGTGCTGGGCGTCGGCCAGGGCGTGATGGTCGCGCCTCTGACGGCGGCGGTTCTCGCGGCCGTCAGCGATGCCGATCTCGGCGAAGCCTCCGCGATCAACGACGCGGCCGCCCGGGTCGGCGCACTGGCCATGATCGCCCTCGTGCCGCTCCTGATCGGTGCGACGGCGGGCAGCAGCCTCGCCGACTCTCTCACCGATGGCTACCGCCCGGCGATGCTCGTCCTCGCCGGTGTCTGCGCGTTCGCCGCCGTACTGGTCGCCATCTTCGTGTCGAACGAACGGGCCACTGCTCCCCGCCTCGCTCCGCCGGCCCCGCACCACGGCTGCGCCCTCGCCGTCACCACCGAGGCGACGGTAGGCGCAGCCAACGAACGGTGAGTTATACCCGCAAGGCCTTGAGGGCTTCGACGTAGATCTCGGAGAAGGTCGGGAAGGGCTGGATCACGTCGCGCAGTACATCGAGGGGTACGGCGGCCCGGATCGCGAGAGCAGCCTGTTGCAGCCACTCGCCGGCCTCGGGGCCGAGGGCGTACGCGCCGGTCAGCTTCTCCCCGTCGCTGAGCAAGGTGAGGAAGCCGTTCGACTCGGCGTACGCGTGGGTGTAGGTGGCTGTCTTGGCGACGCCGGAGAGTGCGGCCGTCCCGCTGTACGGCGCCTCGATCGCTCCGACCGATGCGGCCTGTGGGTCGGTGTAGACGACCCGGGGGACCGCGTCGTAGTTCGCCTCGCGTGGCTCGCCGAGGATGTTGGCGGCAACGACCTCGCCCTGGTACTTGCCGACGTGGGTCAGCGGCCAAAGGCCGGTGATGTCGCCGACAGCCCACAGCCGCTCACCGGCGCGAAGCCGGGCGTCGACCGGAACACCGCGTCGGTCGGGTGTGATGCCGAACGTCTCCAGTCCGATCCCTTCCACACGCGGGCGACGGCCCGTGGCCACAAGGAGCTTGTCGCCGCGCAACTCCCGGCCGTCACTGAGACTCAGCACGTAGTCGTCGCCGTCGCGCCGGGCACCGGTGATCTCGACCCCGAGGGCGAGGTCGATCCCCTCGCGGCGGAGTGACTCGCCGAGCGCCTCGCCCAGCGCCACAGGCTCCCGGTACAGCAGGTGCCGGCTCTGGTCGATCAGCGTCACTCCGCCGCCGAGGCGTCGTACGACCTGACCCATCTCAGTACCGACCGGGCCGCCACCGATGATGAGCAGGTGGCGGGGGACCGCCTTCATGCTGGTTGCCTCGCGGCTCGTCCAGACACCGTCGAGTTCACGAAGTCCTGGGATCGGTGGGATCACCGCATCCGCGCCGTTGGCGAGTACGACGTTGCCGGCCGTGTGGCGTACGCCGTCAACCTCGACGACACCTGGTCCCGCAAGGCGGCCGGAGCCGCGGAGCAGGTCGATACCGTTCTTGGCCAGCCACTGCTCCTGACCGGCGTCGGAGTAGTCCGACACCATGAAGTCGCGCCAGCCGAACACCGCCTCGACATCCACCTGCGCGGTGGCGCCGGCGTCCCGCGCGCCCTGCACGGCCTCGCCCGGACGGAGCAGCGACTTGGACGGGATGCAGGCGTAGTAGGAGCACTCACCGCCGACCAGTTCACGTTCGACGACGGCGACCCGCAGGCCGCCCTCGGCCAGGGCACCGGCGGTGTGTTCGCCCGGTGATCCGCCGCCCACGACGATCACGTCGTACTCGGTTGTCATAGTTCGGTTCCTCCCTCGACAGGTGCTGTCCTCCACGCTCGCTCGCCGGACGGCCGGGTCGCACCAGGGAGAGTCCCTGGACCTGCACTAGCGCGATGGGGGTTGCCCGGCCCGATGATGGAGGCAAGCCGAGACAACGGAGCCGACCATGAGCGACCAGGACAAGCGACCGCGTGAGCAGCCCCCGTCGGATCAGGACGGTCGATCCAACGGTTCGCAGCGACCCGCGGACCAGCCCTGGCGCACCGAGGGGCTCCCGCCGGGCAAGCGGGGGGACAAGCCGCGGCGGCCGCGCTGGCTGCGGTGGGTGGCGTTGATCGCCGGCGGCTACCTGGTGCTGTTCCTGCTGACCACGATGCAGGACCAGATGTCGGGCAGCGCGGAGACGGTCTCCTACACGGAGTTCTCCGCGCAGGTGCAGAAGGGCAACGTCTCCGAGATCTTCGCCCGGGGCGACACGATCCAGGGCCAACTCAAGAACGAGGCCCCGGTGCCGGGCAAGAGCGACTCGAAGTACACGAAGTTCACCACCGAGCGGCCGACGTTCGCCAACGACGATCTGTACGGCGCCCTGCAGAAGGCCGGCACCACGGTGAAGGCCACCCCGGTGGTCCAGCAGCGCGGAGCGCTGTGGAACCTCCTGATCTCGTTCGCTCCGATCCTGCTCCTGGTCGGGTTCTACATCTGGCTGTTCCGGCGTCAGCAACGCGCGGCCGGCGGAGGGTTGAGCGGTCTGCTCGGTGGTGGGCAGAAGAAGCCGGTCGACCCGCAGACCGTGCGGACCACCTTCGCCGACGTCGCCGGGATCGACGAGGTCGAGGACGAGATCTCCGAGATCGTCGACTACCTGAAGGACCCGGACAAGTATCGCAGGCTCGGTGCCCGGGCGCCCAAGGGTGTGCTGCTCTCGGGCGCACCGGGGACAGGGAAGACACTGCTCGCTCGGGCCACCGCGGGCGAGGCTCGGGTGCCGTTCTTCTCGGCCGCCGCCTCGGAGTTCATCGAAGCGATCGTCGGGGTCGGGGCGAGCCGGGTCCGCCAGTTGTTCAGCGAGGCCCGGAAGGTCGCGCCGGCGATCATCTTCATCGACGAGATCGACACGATCGGCCGGGCCCGCGGCGGCGCGCGCTCGTTCGGTGGTCACGACGAGGGCGAGCAGACACTGAACCAGATCCTCACCGAGATGGACGGCTTCTCCGGGACCGAGGGTGTGGTGGTGCTGGCGGCCACGAACCGGGCCGACGTACTGGATGCGGCGCTGCTGCGAGCGGGGCGATTCGACCGGACGATCACCGTCCATGCCCCGGACCAGAAGGGCCGCGAGGCGATTCTGCGGGTGCACGCACGGGGCAAGCCGTTCGCCGCGGACGTCGACTTCACTGCGGTGTCCAAGTCGACTCCGGGAATGACCGGGGCCGACCTGGCCAACCTGTTGAACGAGGCCGCTCTGGCTACTGCCCGCGATGACCGGTCGGAAATCGGCCGCCGCGACCTGACCGATGCGCTGGAGAAGATCCAGCTGGGTACCGCTCGCAACGTCGTGATGCCGGAGGAGGAGCGACGCCGTACGGCGTACCACGAGGGCGGACACGCGCTGCTCGGCATGATCCAGGTCGGCGCGGACCCGGTCCGCAAGGTGTCGATCATTCCCCGCGGCCGCGCGCTCGGGGTGACGCTGTCGACCCCGAACATGGATCGGTACGGCTACGACGCGGAGTACCTGCGCGGTCGCATCATCGGAGCCCTCGGCGGGATGGCGGCCGAGCAGGAGATCCTCGGCGTGGTGACGACCGGCGCCGAGAGCGATCTGGAGAGTGCCACCCAGATCGCCCGTTCGATGGTCGGCCGGTGGGGTATGTCGGCAGCCGTCGGACCGGTGTCGGTGCTCCCGGTCGATGGCGACCCGCGGGCCGTCGCGTCCGAGTCGCTGCTGAACACCGTCGACGAAGAGGTACGACGTCTGATCGACGAGTGCTACCAGGAGGCCAGGCGGCTGCTGCGCGACAACCGTGATCGGCTCGAGGGCATCGCCGAGCAACTGCTCCGGCACGAGACCCTCGACGAGGCCGACGCGTACGCCGCGGCAGGCATCCCGCACGACGCCCGGGCCTGACGCCTGGGCTCAGGACGGCTGCGAGACGAACAGCTCGATGGCGATCTTGTCGGGATCCTTGAGGTTCAGATGCAGGCCGAACGGACTGGCCTCGATGGTCGAGCAGCTCACCCCTTGCGCCTCGAGGCTGCGGTGCCAGGACTCCAGCTCCGCCTGCGACGGAACCTGGAACGCGAGATGATCCAGCCCGACGTGGACCGGATCGAAGCTCTCGCTCGCGCCTTCGGGATGATCCCGCAGCGCGATCATCACGCCGGGGCGGGCGACGATGACGAGCCGGCCGGTGTCGGCGCCGGCCGAGAACACGGTTTCGGTGCCGAGCACGCGGTTGTAGAACTCGGCGCTCCGCTCCGGATCGGTCACGGTCAGCGAAACATGCGAGAACGCTTCGAGTGCAGGCATCCCCACCCCCTTTCAGGGTGATGCCACCGTAAGCCTCAGCGCGCCGGTACGTCGCCCACCAGCATCCACTGGTTGCCGTCGGGATCGCGGAAGGTCAGGTAGTCGGATCCGTCCTGGCAGCAGGAGACCGGACCGGGTGCCGCGCCGCGAGCGAGCAGCTCGGCGCGGGCCGCCTCGAGATCGGGCACCCTCAGTACGGTTCGCGCCGACCCTGGTGGGGCCGAGTTTGTGCCGGTGCCGAGGACGATCGAGGACTGCGAGCCCGGATGCGTGAGCTGGACGACCCGGCGGCCGTTGCCGTCCGTCTGGTCGAGATCCAGCCGGAATCCGAGCGCACGGTAGAAGTGCCGGCACCGGTCAACATCGGACACGGGTACGACGACGGGTTCGAGCTTGTTGTCCACACTTCGACTGTCGGCTCCGCAGGGTGCCTTCGCCCCCGTGGAACACACTGGTCTCGGTCAGGCGGGGCGGGCCAACGCGGTGCGCAGCTGCCGGCGAGAGGTGATGCCGAGCTTGGAGAACGTCTTGCGCAGGTGCCACTCCACGGTCCGGGGACTGATGAACAGCTGCGCCGCGATCTCGGGGTTGGTCATGCCGTCCCGGGCCAGCCCGGCGATCTGCGCCTCCTGCGCGGTGAGGTCGTTGAGCGTCTCCGGTGAGCGCTTGCGGACCGTCTCCCCGGTGGCGAGCAGTTCGTGGCGAGCGCGCTCGGCGAAGGCCTCGACCCCCATCGCGGTCAGCTGGTCGTGGGCCGTCCGCAAGTGATCGCGGGCATCCATCCGCCGGCCCTCGCGTCGCAGCCATTCGCCGTACAGGAGATGGGAACGGGCCACCTCGACGGCGATCCTGGTCCGGCTCAGGTGCTCGATCGAGCTGCGGTAGGCGTCCTCGTCCGCGCCGAGCAAGGCCTCGACCCGGGCCTGCATGCCGAGACCCCACTCCGTCGGAGTCGCCGTGGTGCGCTCGGTCAGCCAGGCGAGTGCCGACTCGACGAGTTTCGTGTCGCCGGTCCGGGACGCCGCCTCGGCCAGTTCGCCCACGACGAGTACGCCGTACCCGACGACGTCCTGCTCGAAGACCTGCAGCGCCGCGTCCCGGGCAGTCTCGTAGCGGCCGAGGCCGTTGTGCAGGACGGCGTTCGCGAGCGTCGCGAAGGCTGCCATCCGGCCCTGGACCTGCTCGGTCTCAGCGCGGATGGTCGTCTCGATCATCCCGGTCGCCGTCACCTCGTTGCCCCGGAAGGCCTCGAGCAGCACGCCGCCGTACCGGATCTGCGGGTTGCCGGTGGCCGCGGCGAGCTGGCGGTCCTCCTCGACCAGGCCGGCCACCGCGGACAGGTCGCCGGTGAGGCACAACAGGTTGGCGCGGAAGTTGAGGGCGAACTGCAGTTGCACCAGCGCCCCTGTCTCCCGGGCCATCCGGTCCTGGCGGAGGGCGAGTTCGTGCGCGGTGTCGAAGTCCCACACCTCGATCGCGACCATGCCGGCCGCGCGGTTCCCGGCGAGCCAGAGCCAACTGCTGACGTCCTCCGCGCCGATCACGGCTTGGCGCGTCTGGTCGAGTGCCTTGGTCAGGTGGGGCGCGGCGGCCGTGTACCCCCGGCTCAAGCGCAGTGCCAAGGCCTGGAGCAGCAGGTCCGCCGGTGGGTCCGAACCGACCGGGGGAGGAGCCGCGGCCGCAGCCTTGGCCAGGATGCCCGGAGCGCCCGGTCCACTCGCCCAGATCGCGGCCGACATCGCTTCCAGGTAGGTCATCCGCGCCCGGTCAGGGTCGTGCGGATCGAGATGCTGGGCCGCGCTGAGCAGCTGACGGGCAGCGTCTCGGGCGTGGCCCTGGTCGAAGGCGATTTGGCCGCGGAGCCGCTCGACCTCGGCCGACCGGCGCTCGTCCCGCGGGCCGGCGGTCGCTCCGTTGAGCAGTTCCAGCGCCGCATCCAGTGCGCCGGACCCGCGCTTCGCTGTTGCCGCGGCCAGCGCCCGCTCGGCTCGGCGGGTGGGCTCAGGAGTGAGCTCCGTGGAGCGTTCCAGGAAGTCGGCGGCCGCGATCAATCCACCGCAGCTCTGCGCTCTCCGTGCCGAGCTCTCGAGCTCTGCCGCGACTTCCTCGTCCGGCAGGGCTGTCGCCTGCGCGCGGTGCCATGCGCGCCGGTCCGGTGAGGTCTCGGGATCGGTGACCTCTGCCAGCGCCTGATGCACGGCTTGCCGGTCCCGAGGTGAGGCCATCCGGTACGCCGCCGAGCGCACGAGCGGATGCCGGAACCGGATGTGCTGGCCGAAGGTGATCAGTCCGGACTCGATCGCGCCCGCTGCCGGGTCCGCGCCCAGCCCGAGTCGTTCCGCCGCCTGCCAGAGCAGGGTGGCGTCGCCGAGCGGTTCCGCCGCTGCGGTCAGCAGGAGCAGGCGAGTGTCGGCCGGCAGTACTTCGAGCCGTCGTACGAAGCCCTCCTCGAGCCGGCCGGACAGCGTCCCCACGGAGTCGCCCTCGGCGAGCTCGGTGACGCTCCAGGCCCGCGGCAACTCGAGCAGTGCCAGCGGGTTGCCGCGCGTCTCGGCCACGATCCGGTCCCGGATGCGTGGGTCGACCGGCCCCGGCAGCACCGAGTCCAGCAACGCCCGCGCGTCCGTCTCGTCCAGGCCGCGGATCTCGAGCTCGGGCAATCCGGCCAGCTCGTGCTCCTCGCCGTGGCGGACGCCGAAGATCATCACCACCGACTCGGCCGCGAGCCGTCGGGCGACGAAGGCGAGGACCTGGGCGGACACCCGGTCGAGCCACTGTGCGTCGTCGACGATGCACACGACCGGCAGCTTCCCGGCCGCGTCGGACAGCAGGTTGAGGACGGCGAGGCCGACCAGGAACCGGTCCGGAGCCGCGCCGCCCATCAGGCCGAATGCCGTACCCAGGGCGTCTTGCTGTGGACGCGGCAGGCGGTCGAGATGGTCGAGGAACGGCTGACAGAGCTGGTGCAGCCCGGCGAAGGCGAGCTCCATCTCGGACTCGATCCCGACGACCCGCGTGACCCGGTAGGACTGGCTGCGTGCCGCCAGCGAATCCAGCAACGCCGACTTGCCGACGCCTGCCTCGCCACAGAGGACCAAGACTCCGCTCTGACCGGTTCGTGCAGCGGTGAGGAGCCCGTCGAGTACGGCGTTCTCGTGTCGCCGGCCGCGCAGTTCACGATCTCCCATGCCCACCCCGCCGTTCCAAGGCGACTGCCTCCGGCCCTGACCGGATCGATCGGCGCGCCGCAACGAGGTCAGGTTTGCATCCGGGACCGATCCGGCGCAACGGTGGCGCTCAGACGGTTCCGGTCCCGACCATCACGACCGGACCGCGGGCGAGCCGCAGGACGTTGTACGACGCCGAGCCGCGCACGACCCGGCGGAGCCAACCGTGACGGTCCGCACCGAGCACTGTCAGCGCGGCCGCCGGTGACTCGGCCAGGACGGCACTGTCGATCGGTCCACGGGTGAAGTCCCACTGCACGTCGACCTCCGGATAGGCCATCCGCCAGATCTGCACCGCGTCTTCGACTGACCTGCGCCGGCTCGATGCGGCGGCGTGTACGACGGTGAGGCCGGTGCCCCGACGCCGCGCGGCGCGGAACGCGAACCCGAGCACTGCCGGTGGACCACCGTTGCCGTCGACACCGACGACCACCCGGCCCGCGGACGGCCCGACCGCGCCGTGCTTCGAGAGTCCGATCGCCGCGAGGGAGGCCGTCGTACCGCGGGCCAACCGTCGCGTCAGCGTCCGTTCGAGCCTGGACCGGCGACCATGGCCGAGGACAACGAGTGCTCTGTCGCCCTCGCGTGCCTCGGTGACCAGGGCGGTGACTTGCCTGCCCGGGAAGACGTGGGTCCTGATGGGCAGGTCCGGTGCGATCCGGCGGGCGCGGCGGACGGCCACTGTGACGACGTCCTCGGCCGACTCACGGGATTGCAGGTCCACGGTCGGATTGCCGACCGGGTCGAGCAGACGGGGAAAGCGGAACGCGTACACGATCCGCAACTCTGAACCCCGTGCCGCCGCCTCGGCCGCGGCCCATTCCAGCGCCTCCACGTCGGTGGTGGTGTGCTCGTCGACCAGCGCGATGACCGGGCCGTTGTCCGGTCCGGCCGGCGCAGAGGCGCGGTCAGCCGCCGCCTCGGCGCCTTGCCATCCGCGGAAGAGCTTCATGAGGTTGCCTCCTAGACCGTGCCTCTGTACTCCTCCAAGGTCGCGCCGCCGCCGTCCGGTCACACCAGTGGAAGACACGGGCCGAGTCCCTGGTCTGGCGGGGCACTAGGCGGGTGGGGCGGCGGCGCGGGTGAGGCTGTCTTCGATGCGTTGGAGGAGTGCCAGCGCATCGGCTTGCTCGGCGGAGGTGAGGTCGCCGGTGGCGCTCTCTTCCAGGTGGGCCCAGATGCGCTCGACCTCGCGCCGTACGGACTGGCTCGCGGGGGTGGCCTCGACGATCGTGGCGCGCTTGTCGGTGGTGCTGGGCCGGATACGCACGAAGCCGGCGTTCTCCAGCCGTCGCACCGTGCGGGTCATGGTCGCGGAGTCGGAGCCGAGGACGCGGACCAGTTCCGTCTGGCTCTGCGGGCCGCGCTCCCACAGTTGCATCATGACCAGTTCCTGTCCGAGGCGCAGGCCGAGCGGACGTAGCAGGTGCCCGGCGATCATCCGGTGCAACCGTGCCACTCGGACGATCGCGTTGGTCAGCGGCTGGGCCGGCATCGACGGCAGCGGTGTCTGCTCTGAAGGATTCATCGGCCTCTCACCGGGTCATTTAGCTGTTCAATCAGTTGTCACTGTACCGGACGCCGTTCGAGCGGCCATCGGGGTGCTCTGGCCTGCGAAGTCACGCGATCAAGTGATGCAGGTCACAGAGTTGGCGGAAATGCCTTGAGCGGATTACCTGTTCGAACAGGTATTGGTTGCCGCGGAGGGCGGCGACCTCCTCGAGAACGGGAGTCCGACCATGTCGATGGCCTTCGACCCGTACGACCTGGGTGGCAAGCGCCTGGCCAACCGCATCGTGATGTCCCCGATGACCCGCAGTCGCGCGTACGGACCCGGAGCGAGTCCAACAGCGCTGACCGCGGAGTACTACGCGCAACGGGCGGGAGCCGGCCTGATCGTCACCGAGGGCACCCAGCCTTCGCCGGTCGGCCAGGGGTACCCGAATACGCCGGGACTGCACAGCGCTGAGCAGGTCGCAGCGTGGCGAACGGTGACAGACGCCGTGCACCGCGCGGGCGGCGTGATCTACGCGCAACTCCTGCACACCGGCCGCATCGGCCACCCCAGTCTGCTTCCGGACGGCCTGCACCCGGTCGCCCCGTCCGCAACGGCCCCGCGCGGACAGGTCTTCACCCACGAAGGGCCCCAGGACTTCGTCACGCCGAAGGAGCTGACCGAGACCGACATCTCCCGCACTATCGGCGATTTCGTTGCGGCGGCCCGCAATGCGATGGCCGCCGGGTTCGACGGTGTCGAACTGCACGGCGGCAACGGATACCTGATCCACCAGTTCCTCGCACCCAACGCGAACCGCCGTACCGATGGCTGGGGTGGCGTGGCCGAGCGACGGATCCGCTTCCCTGTGGAACTGGCGTCCGCGGTCGCGGACGCGGTCGGCGCCGAGAACGTCGGGCTTCGTATCTCACCCGGCGTGCCGAACAACGACATCGTCGAGGTCGATCCCTACGAGACGTACGGCGCTCTGCTCGGACGGCTGGCCCCGCTCGGGCTGAGCTACCTGCATCTGATGGAAGGCCCGGACCGCGACCTGACCTACCGGCTGCGCAAGGAGTGGGCCGGCACGTTCATCCTCAACCCGCAGACCTTTCCCGAGCTCACCGGTCCGGACGCCCTTGACCTGATCGAGGACGGCACCGCCGATCTGATCGCCTTCGGGGCGCTGTTCCTGGCCAACCCCGATCTGCCCGACCGCCTCGCGGCCGGCGGCCCCTACAACACGCCGGACCAGACCACGTTCTACGGCGGCGACCACCGCGGCTACACCGACTACCCAACGCTCGCCTGACTGATACCAACACCCGGGAAGGTCTCGATATGCAACCCGCAGTAGAAATGCAGCCCGCAGTCAGGAGATCCGCGTGGATGATCCTGGCGCTGGCGTGTGCCAGCCAGTTCATGGTGATCCTCGACGCGTCCATCGTGAACGTCGCCCTGCCCTCGATCCAACGAGACCTCGGCTTCAGCTCCACCGGCCTGGCCTGGGTCGTGAACGGCTACCTGCTGACGTTCGCCGGCTTCATGCTGCTCGGCGGCCGCGCCGCCGACCTGTTCGGCCACCGGCGGATGCTGGCAGCCGGGTTGTTGCTGTTCTCCGCAGCAAGCCTGGTCGGCGGTCTGGCCGCTGATCCTGCGGTCCTCGTCGCGGCCCGCATTGTGCAGGGCATGGGAGCCGCCATGCTCGCGCCGGCGACGCTGGCCGTGATCAACACTCACTTCACCGAGGAACACGCACGTGCGCGAGCGTTCGGCGCATGGTCGGCGTCTGGTGGTGTGGGTGGGATGGCGGGCGCGGTCGCGGGCGGCGCGCTGACGACCGGCCTGTCGTGGCGATGGGTCTTCCTGATCAACGTCCCGATCGGCGCGGTGCTGATCGTCGTGGCGATGACGTCGCTCGCCGGCGTACGCGCCGGCCGACGGGAATCGCTCGACCTCACCGGCGCCGTCACTGGCACGGCGGGGCTGGCCGCTCTCATCTACGGCGTCATGCAGAGCACCGATCATGGCTGGACGTCGGTGCCGGTCGTCGTACCGATCGTGGTAGGTCTGCTGCTACTCGCTGTCTTCACGCTGGTGGAGGCGCGCGTCGCTGCCCGGCCGATGATGCCGCTCCGGGTGTTCCGTCTCCGGAAGGTTGCTGTCGGCAACGGCATGCTGTTGCTGTTCGGCGGGATCGCGATCGCGATGTGGTACTTCACATCGCTGTTCCTGCAGAACGTCCTCGGCTACAGCGCACTGCGGTCCGGCCTCGGCCAAACGCCGGCGGCCGTCACGTTCGTCGTGGTCGCGCGACTGGCTTCGGCTCTGTTGCCGCGGACCGGCGTACGCCGCTTGATCCTGGCCGGCAGCGCGTTCTTTCTGGCCGGGTTCGGGTGGCTTGCGCAGGCGGGTGCCGGCACCGGCTATCTCACGGGCATCCTCTGGCCGACGCTGCTCGTCGCGGCCGGCATCGGGCTGACCTTCCCGACACTGATGGCCACGGTGACCGCTGACGTGCCTGAGAGCGACGCCGGGATCGTCGGCGGCCTGGCCAACACCGCCAGTCAGGTGGGTGGATCGATTGGTCTTGCGGCGCTCACGACCGCCGCCGGCAGGCCGGCGTCCCTCGTTGACGGTTATGACCTGGTCTTCCTCGTCGCCGCCGCGCTCGGCGCGGCCATCGCGGTGGTCAGCACCCTGCTGCCGCGTCACCAGCGTCAAACAACTCCAGTCGCATCCGGAGCTTCGGATCCTCATCCGCGATGACGACGAATCCGAGCCGCTCATAGAGAGCTCTGGCCCGATTCGCCTTCAGAACATGGAGTTCTGCCGCGGCGGCTCCGCGCCCCCGAGCCGCCGCGAGCAGGTCCCGCAGAATCCGCGACCCGAGCCCGGCGCCCTGGAACCGCGGCAGAATCTCGATCCGCCCGACGTAGAAGACGGTCGGCGCGCCGAACCCGGCGTCGACGACACCGGCCGCCACCTCGTCGACCAGTACGATCCGCAGCCGATCAGGCGCGAACGACCGCTCATGAAACCCGCGCTGCACCGTCTCGTCCCAAGGCCCCCACGTAGCCTCGACGACCTCACCCATGGCCGCCCGGTGCAACTCATAGACAAAGGCGTCGTCTTCTCCGGTCGCCGGCCGGAGCCGATACCCGTCAGCCTCTTGCACCATGCTTCACCCTAAGACTCGCGGGGAGCTCGGCTTTACGGGACGACGGTTACGGGCCAGCGGGCGTCTCGGACGAGACGGGTGGCCAGGGATCCGATGAGGCGGTGGCCGGCTTGCATGGAGGCGCCTACGACTACTGCGTCGACGCGGAGTTCGTCGGCGAGGCGGACGAGTTCGAGGTAAGGGTTGCCGTGGCGTTCGTGGAAGGTGATGTGCAGGCCGAGGGCTGCCGCGTTGCGGTGCGCCTCTTCCCGCAGTTCGTCGACGACGCTGACCTGGGATTGGCGCTGCAGTTCCATCAGCTGCGGGTTCAGCAGGCCGCCTCCGGCCGGGACGTGGACGAAGAGGACGATCACCTGCGCGCCTTGGCGCCTGGCCAGCCCGGCGGCGTACGACCCGGCCCGCAGAGACGTCTCCGTCCCGTCGACTCCGACCAGGATCGACCGAGGACCATCGGTGCCGAGCTCGAACATCCCCATACCGTACCGACTCTGACAGTTGCTGCCGGCAAGGGCGGCCGGGGTCATGCGGCGAGCAGGGACCAGCGGGGGTCTTGGTCGGGCCAGTGGTTGATGAGGGCGTCGACGGCGAGGTCGTGAATGGCCGGCTCGAGGATGCCGAGGTCGGTGGCGCTGTCGAGGACCTGGAGGTACGTCGCGACGGAGGCGATCGGGAGAGTCAGCGCGGTCGGTGTCACGGAGTCGGCGACGTCGCGCATGTCGACCAGGGTGAAAGCGCCGACGAGGATCGCGCCCTCGAGTCGTAGCTGGTTGGCGAAGGCTTCCAGGGCGGTGCCCTGGGAGATGGCGTCGTCGACGAGCAGGACGCGCTTGCCGGCGACGGAGGCGCCGCGGACACGTGGCTCGTTGTCTTCGTGCCCGACGTAGCCGGGCTTGCGGACGAACGCGAACGGCAGATCGGCGGCGAGCGCGACGGCGGCCGCAAGCGGGATGCCGCCGGTCTCGGCACCGACGACGACGTCCACGTTCAGCTGGTGGGCGTAGGTCGCACCGGGCACGGCGAGATCGCGCAGCAACCGCGGGTCGCCGTACGCGTTCTCGATGGACAGCGGGTGCAGGGGGAGCCGGGTCTTCATGTCCCAGTGCGCGATGCCTGGGCGGACCAGGCCGGGCGCGGCCGCGAGCCGGCTGATGAGGTCGGTCGGTACGGCGGCAGTCAGCCGAGCGGCGTCCGCCAGGTCACGGAGTTGCACACGGTGCGTGTTCGCCAAGGGTGCTGCGGTGAGCTGCGAAGTAGTCATGACAAGAACATCGCGCGGCTGCCGTCCCGTCGCCCCTGTGGTAGTCCCTGGTGACCACCCGGGGACTGGTCTTGTTGCAGTTAGCCGGAGCACGGGGAGTGCGGCTAGCTGGAAGGTAGGTAGGGCGCTTGCCGGGATGATGTGTCGGGCGCCCGGGCGGAGTGTTGCCAGTATGAAGGCTCCCTGGGACATGCGTAGAACACTCCGCACCGTCGTGGCCGTGACCGGAGTCGCAACCGCGATGACGGCCGGGCTGGTCGCCTGTGGAAACAACAAGACCTCCTCGGCCGGCGGTGCCCCGCCCGCGAACACGAAGGTCGGCATCCTGCTGCCCGACACGGCGTCCTCGCCGCGCTGGGTCTCGGCGGACCCGAACGAGCTGAAGGCGCAGTGTGCGGCCAACAAGCTCACCTGTTTCATCGACAACGCCAACGGCAGCGCGACCACGCAGCAGTCGCAGGCGCAGGCTCTGATCAACGCCGGCGTCGGCGTCCTCCTGGTCGTGAACCTGGACTCGGGCTCCGGCAAGGCGATCGAGGCCCTCGCCCAGCAGCACAACGTCGTCACGATCGACTACGACCGGCTCACCGCCGGTGGCACAGCGTCGTACTACGTTTCCTACGACAACGTGAAGGTCGGCGAGGACCAGGGCACGGCGCTGACCCAGGCCCCGCAGGTCAAGGACAAGAGCGCGGTCAACTACGTCGAGATCGACGGTGCGCCGACCGACAACAACGCCACGCAGTTCGCGCAGGGCTACAACTCGGTCCTGTCGAAGCAGCCGGGCTGGAAGAAGCTCGCCGACCAGACTGGTAACTGGGATGCCGCCACTGCGCAGACCGTGTTCACCACGATGCTCGGCCAGCACCCCGACATCAACGCGGTCATGGTTGCCAACGACACCATGGCGCAGTCGGTCATCAACGTGCTGAAGTCCCAGGGCCTCGCCGGCAAGGTCGCGGTGTCCGGGCAGGACTCCACCGCCGGCGGTCTCGACAACGTGATGGCGGGAACGCAGGCCTTCACGATCTACAAGCCCGTCGCCGGTGAGGCGGACGTGGCGATCAAGCTGGCGGGTCAGATCCTGGCCGGCCAGAAGCCGACCGCGCCGGCCACGGTCAAGGACCCGACGAGCGGTCGCGCCGTCCCGGCGTACCTGGCCGACCCGACCGTCATCACCAAGGCGAACGTGGCCAAGCCGGTGACCGACGGCTACGTGACGGCCGCGGCCGTCTGCCCCACCCCCGCGCTGGTCCAGCTGTGCGCGGCCAACGGCATCAAGACCCCCTGATGGCCGGCGTACCCACCTTGGAACTGCGTGGCGTCGACAAGTCGTTCGGTCCGGTCCACGTGTTGTCATCGGTCAACCTCACCGCGCTCAGCGGTGAGGTGACCGCCCTTGTCGGCGACAACGGCGCGGGCAAGTCGACCCTGATCAAGTGCATCGGTGGCATCCATCGCATCGACGCGGGAGAACTGATCTTCGACGGTACGCCGCAGGTCGTCACCGGCCCGCGGGACGCCGCGCAGTTCGGCGTCGAGATCGTGTACCAGGACCTGGCGCTGGCCGACAACCTCGACATCGTCCAGAACATGTTCCTCGGCCGCGAGAAGGTCACCGGCCTGCACACGCTTGACGAGAACTCGATGGAGAAGCTGGCGCGACAGGCGTTGAACTCGTTGTCGGTACGGACCGTCCGGTCGGTACGGCAGCGGGTGGCGAGCCTGTCCGGCGGCCAACGGCAGACGGTGGCGATCGCCAAGTCGGTGCTCTGGCAGTCGAAGATCGTCATCCTGGACGAGCCGACGGCGGCGCTCGGCGTCGCGCAGACCGAGCAGGTGCTCGGCCTGGTCCGCCGGCTCGCCGAGCAGGGCGTGGCAGTGATTCTGGTGTCGCACAACATGAACGACGTGATGGAGGTCGCCGACTCGATCGGCGTCCTCTTCCTGGGCCGGATGGCGGCGCAGGTCAGGCGCGAGGACGTGACCCAGACGCAGGTGGTCGAGCTGATCACCGCCGGCCGTTCCGGCGACCTGGGACTGTCCCGCGAAGAGTCGACCGGAGCGGCGATATGAGCGCCCAGACAGATCACCTCATCAAGCCGGACAGCGCGGAGCCGGTCGAGGGACTCGGCGCATTGAGTGCGTACATCCGCGACTATCTCGGCCGAGTCCGCGGGGGCGAGTTGGGCTCCATCCCTGCGATGGTCGGCCTGATTGTGATCACCGTCGTGTTCGCCGTGGTGCACCAGGGCTTCCTAAGTGCCTACAACATCGAAGCATTGGTGATCCAGGCAGCGCCGATCATCGTGATGGCGATGGGCCTGGTCTTCGTCCTGCTGCTCGGCGAGATCGACCTGTCCGCCGGCACGACCGGCGGACTGTGTTCGGCGATCATGGCCGTACTGATGATCCGGCACGGTGCGCCCTGGTGGCTCGGACTCCTGATCGGGCTGGGCGCGGGCGTCCTCATCGGTCTCGGGATCGGCTGGCTGCGCGCCCGGGTCGGCGTACCGTCGTTCGTCATCACGCTGGCGACGTTCCTGGCGTTCCAGGGCGTCACGCTGATTCTGATCGGCGGCCAGGGGGCGGTGACGCTGCCCGCCGACTCGCCGATCATCAAGCTGGAGAACAGCTTCGTGCCGTTGTGGCTGGGCTGGATCCTCTGGGCGTTGTTCGTGATCGGGTACGCCGCTGTCAAGGTCAACGACGCACTCGGACGCGAACGCTCGGGGCTGTCCCGGCCGCCGTTCACCGTGATCGCGGCGAAGGTGGTCGTCCTGGCCGCGCTGGGTGCGGCGTTCACGTACGAGATGGGGATCAACCGCAACCTGTCCGCCAACGCCTTCTTCAGCAACAAGGCGCAGGGCATGCCGTGGGTCGTCGTCCTGCTGGTGATCCTGTTCGCCGGCTGGCACTTCATCCTCAGTCGTACGCCGTACGGCCGGCATCTGTACGCCGTCGGCGGCAATGAGGAGGCGTCGCGGCGCGCGGGCATCGTGGTGTCCCGGATCCGGATCTCGGTGTTCGCCATCTGTTCCGGCATGGCGGCCGTCTCCGGGGTCGTCGCGGCCTCGCTGCTGCAGTCGGTCCAGTCGAACGCCGGCGCCGGCAACACCCTGTTGCTGGCCGTCGGTGCCGCGGTCATCGGCGGTACGTCGCTGTTCGGTGGGCACGGCCGGGTCATCGACGCGGTCCTCGGCGGACTGGTCGTCGCGGTCATCATCAACGGCATGAGCGACCTCATCCAGGGCGCGAACTCCGCCGGCTACGAGTGGATCGTCACGGGCGCCGTACTGCTGCTCGCCGCCGGATTCGACGCGGTCGTACGCCGGTCGCGGGCTAGCTGAGCAGGGACAGGATCATGGGCGGATTCGGCTGTCGGGACGCGACCAGCTCGGCTGAGTCTCGGTGCCGGATTCGAGCGGAAGGTCCACCAGCAGCGTGGTACCCACACCGGCCGGGCTGTCCACCGAGATCGTGCCACCTAGTGCCTCGACCCGGTCGGCCAGCCCGATCAGCCCCGTTCCCTGATCAGGCATCGCACCACCGGTGCCGTCGTCGCGGACCGACAGGTGCAGGCGACCCTCGCTGACCCGGGCGTCGATCCACAGCGCCGACGCGTCGGCGTGTTTGACCGTGTTGGCCAGCGCTTCCGACGCCACGTAGTACGCGCAGACCTCCACCGCCTCAGGGAGCCTGGCCGGGATGTCCACTGTGAGCTCGGACGGCACGGGGCTGCGGCGAGCGAGCGCCTTGAGGGCCGGACCGAGGCCGCCCTCGGTCAGGATCGCCGGGTGGATTCCCCGGGACAGCTCCCGCAGTTCGTCAGTCGCGTTGGTGAGCTCGCGGGCGGCGTTGGCGAGCTGGGCGCGGACTTCCGGGTGGTCGGGCGGCACCGCCGCCTCGCCCGCCCGGAGCTGGAGCGCCAGCGCCACCAGGCGCTGCTGCGTGCCGTCGTGCAGGTCGCGTTCGATCCGCTGACGGGCGCGATCGGCAGCCGCGACGATGCGTGCGCGCGAACCGGCCAGATCCCGCTGTGCCTGCTCCACGGCCGCGGCCATGGCGTTGAAGGTCCGCTGCAGCACGCCCATCTCGCCGACACCGTGGTCGGACACTCTGGCTCCGAGATCACCGGCCGCGAGTCGCTCGGCCATGGCGGCGGTACGGCGTACCGGGTGAAGGATGCTCCGGTTCAGATACCAGGTGAACAGCGCCACCAGCAGGACCGATCCGGTCAGGCCCGCGGCTGCGGCGAACATCGCGCGGCCGGCCGCGTTGCGCGCACTGTCCTGGCGCGTCATCGCCAGTTGCTTCTCGGCGTCCAGCAGTTGATCGAACTGCGCCCGCATCGCGTCGACCCGTTGCCTGCCCTCTGTGGTCGCCGGCAGGACGTCGATCGCCGCCCGATCCCGCCGGGCGGCGGCGACGAGCGGTACGGAGTAGTCGTTCAGGTACGACGTCCCGGCTCGGGTGAGGGCCTCGGCCCGCTGGTGCTGTTCGGCGTTGTCGGCGACGAGGTTCTCCAGGCCGGCGGCCTGCTGCGCGAACTGCGCGCGGCCTTCCACCCACGGCTGCAGGAACTGCTCGGATCCGGTCAGCAGGAACCCGCGCTGGCCGTCCTCCATCTCGACGATGAGCCGCTCCAGCCGGTTCGCGGCGACCAGCACGTCCTCGGACTGTTGCGCCCGTCGCTCCAGGCTGCGCAGTTCGGTCACCGAGGAGAGCAGTACGGCGAAGGCGGCGGCGATGATCACGGCGAGCAGAACGCTGGCGGTGATGATCCGGACACTCAGGCCGAGACCCTTCATCAGCCCCTCCGGGTGGTCGCCGTGCTCCCGGGGCCTCGCGGTGCTCACCGTCTCGAGGGCCCTCCGGCATCGCCGAGCGTCTCGCGGACGGCGGCACCGGACAATGCCGTCTTCGACAGGAACCCGATCGCCGGGCTCGCCGCGATCAGGTCAGCGTAGTCCTCCTCGGAGTGCGCGGAGATCATGATCAACGGTCCCGGCGACCCGTTGGCCTGCTCCGCCAACCGGGCGGCCAGTCGCAGTCCGCTCTCGGCACCGAGGTCGATGTCGACCAGCGTCACGTCGGGCCGCAGCCGCGCCACCAGCTCGAGTGCGTCCGCGCTGGTCGAGGCGGTCCCCACCACCTGGATGCCGTCGTACTCCAGCACCGCCCGCGCGGCCTCGAGGAAGCGCGCGCTGTCGTCGACGATGATGCAGCGAACCATGGTTCCACCATTTCAGCGAAGTAGACCGGTGGCATTCCGGCTAGCTGCACCTCTGGACATCGATCCGGTCACGGTCCGTGGCTGGACCGACGTCTTGCGGCGCCCCCGGAGGCGACGGTAGATCGCGGTACCGGATCGGTGGCTTAGCGAGGCTCCGAGGACGAGTGTCGCGGCGGTGATGACGACGTCCGCGAGGTTGACGCGGTAGTGGCTGAGAGCAATGAAGTCGACCGCGCCGCGGACGCTGCCCGGAGCGGTCCAGGAGTGCAGGCCGACCCGGTCGAGCTGGTTGCTGCCCCATCCGCCGATCGCCAGGGCTGCGGAGACGAGGATGATCGTCGAGCGCCGGCGCCGTACCAGTACGGCGTACGCCGTGATCAGCAAGCCGAGACCAGCGAGGTCCAGGAGCGCGCCCGTGGACGGGTCGGCGTACCAGTGGCCGATCCGCGGGCCGGCGAGCATGTCGCTGCCCCGATTGATGATCGAGCCGTCGACGTGCTGCCAGGCCCAGCGCTTGGTCGTCTGGTCGAGCAGGACGACCAGGGCCAGCAGGACGAGAACGCGGAACCGCTGTCCGGCTTCGGCGGCCGCGGTCGTCGTAGTGGCCAGGCGGACGTTCGACATGACGCTCCTCGGGGGTGAACGGCGTCCGCGCTGGTCACGCGCGTTCTGGCCGTACTTCAACCCTTCCAAGCGAGCGAGGATCGGACCTCAGCGCCAGCGGCCGACCCACCTACCGGCTGCCTGCAATCTTGCGCCGGGCGCTGTCTGGGGTCAGCGGCCCTCGAGGTAGGTGAGCACCGCCAGGACACGGCGGTGGTCGTCATCGGCCTCGGGCAGCTGGAGCTTGGTGAGGATGCTGCGGACGTGCTTCTCCACGGTGCCTTCGGTGACCCACAGCTGCCGGGCGACACCGGCGTTCGACCGGCCCTCGGCCACCAGCGCCAGTACTTCGCGTTCGCGCTCGGTGAGCACCGCGAGCGGGTCCTGCCGGTGGCGAGAGTCGACGAGCTCCTTCACCAGCGCCGGGTCCACCACGGAGCCACCCCGGGCGACCCTTTCCAGCGTCTCGACGAACTCGTCCACGTCCGTGACGCGGCTCTTGAGGAGGTAGCCGACTCCTTGTCCACTGCCGAGGATCTGCATCGCGTGCTCGACCTCGACATGGGCCGAGAGCAGCAGGATGGCGGTCTGAGGGCGCTCCTGCCGGATGGCCTGCGCCACCTCCAGACCCTCGGTCGAGTGGCCAGGTGGCATCCGGATGTCGATGATCACCAGCTCCGGGAGGTGTTGCCGGACGAGCGCCAGCAGTCCCGGGCCGTTGCCGGCCTGGCCGACGACCTCGAATCCCGAGCGCTCCAGCAGGCTCGCGAGCCCTTCCCGGAGCAGGACGTCGTCATCCGCGATCGCCACTCGGGTCCGGCTCATCTCCACTCCCTACGCCGCCTGGACTCAGATTAGCGCGAGGTCGAGGAGGGCAGCCCGGGCAGCGCCGGTAGTGAGACGTTCGGCCGGGTCCTTGGCCAGCATGCCGGCGATGACGGGGCGCAGCCGGCCGGCCCGCAGCCAGGGGCCGGGCGGATTCTCGGCAACCGCGGTCAGCGTCGCCCACAGACCGCCCTGGTCGAACGGCGTTCTGCCCTCGACGGCGGCGTACAGCGTCGCGCCGAGTGAGAACAGGTCGGACGGGGGTGCGGGCTCGTCGCCTCGGAGCTGCTCCGGGGACATGAACGCCGGACTGCCGGCGACCAAACCCTGCGGGTAGTCGAAGTCCTCGTCGCGCATGCAGGCGACGCCGAAGTCGGTCAGCACCACCCGGCCGTCGGCACACAGTTGCACGTTGCCCGGTTTGACGTCGCGGTGAACGATGCCGGCCGCATGGACACTTCGCAGTACGTCGAGCAGGCGCAGCGCGAGGCGGATCACCCGGTCGATCGGCAGTGGTCCTTCGGTCGCGATCACCTGAGCCAGAGTCTGTCCGGACAGCGGCTCCATCACGATCCAGGGGAGGCTGCCTTCGCGGACGAGATCGAGGATCCTGACCACTCCGTCATGACTGACCCGGGCAGCGGTCCGCGCCTCGTTGAGCGACCGGGCCCGCGCTGCCCTGGCCGCTTCCACCGAACCGGTGTCGTTCGCCAGGTGCTGCTTGAGTGCGACCGGCCGGCACAACAGCTCGTCCTCGGCCAGCCAGACCCGTCCCATGGCCCCGCGTCCCAGCAGTGACCGGAGCCGGTACCGCCCTGCGACGAGCCGTCCCGACGGTGCGGTCACGGACTCCGTGACGACTTCGGCGAGGTCCGCGACGGCGTTCATGGGCTGACCCTTCGGATCTGGCGGTGTTCCGACCGTTCCAGCCTGCTGGGAACCCGGCGTCCGAGTCGTCAGGGCCTGCGGGCATCCCATCTACCTGCTAGCAGGAAGGCGTGCTGGGTGCCAGCCGCAGACCTGCTCCGCGCTCTGAACCCGTCCGTTCGATCCGACCGTGTGAGGAGTGTCGAATGATCAACAGCGCAAGGAGAAACCTGAAATGAAGCGCATTGCCCTCTTCGCCGGTACGGCGGTGCTCGGGCTGTCCACCCTGGCAGCCTGCAGCAATGGCTCGAGTGCCGGTTCGCCCGCGCCGCAGAGCACGCCCGCCGCGTCGGCGCCGGCCTCCAACGCTCCGGCGAAGGTGTCCACGGCCACCGCCGGGAACTTCGGGAAGATCGTTGTCGACGGCACCGGCCGCACGCTGTACGTGTACGACCTGGACACCGCCAAGCCGTCCAAGTCCAACTGCTACACCGGCTGCGCCGCGCTGTGGCCACCGTTCCTCGCAGGCACCGGTACGCCGCAGGTCAGCGGGGTCGACCCCTCGCTGGTGGGCACGGTGGCCCGTACCGACGGCACCAAGCAGGTGACGCTGGCCGGATGGCCGCTCTACCACTTCGCCAACGACTCCAAGGCCGGCGACGTGAACGGCCAGGGCGTGGACGGCACCTGGTGGGTGGACGCCACGAACGGCCAGAAGATCACCACCCAGGCGTCCTCGTCGGGCGGGAACGCCGGCTACTGAGTCGTTCTTCCGTACGCTGGGGCGATGAGTGCAACGGTGCCGCGTTCGGTACTCAGCCGTCGTGCCCTGAATCGGGCTTTGCTCCAGCGTCAGCAGTTGCTGGACCGGAGGAGCGGGCCGGCGACCGAGCTGATCGAGCGGTTGGTAGGGCTCCAGGCCCAGGCGCCGTTGGCGCCGTACGTCGCCTTGTGGTCGAGGCTCGAGAGCTTCGACCCGGAGGAGCTGTCCGCGCTGCTGAGGTCGCGCCGGCTCGTGCGTTCCTCGCTGATGCGAGCAACGATTCATCTCGTCACTGCCGAGGACTGCCTGTCGTTGTGGCGGCTCGTGCATCCGGTCGCGGATCGAGGGCTGCGGGGTGCCTTCGGCAAGCAACTGGCCGGGGCCGACGTCGACGCGGTGGTTGCCTACGGCACTGAGCTGCTGAGCCGGGAGCCGTACACCCGCAGCCGGCTGCGCGAGGTGCTCGGTGAGCGCTGGCCGGACTGGGACGCCACGGCGATGGCGTACGCCGTGAGCTACCTGACCGGCACGGTCCACGTGACTCCGCGCGGGATCTGGGGCGAGAACGGCCCTGCCGCCCTGCAGACGATCGAGAGCTGGCTCGGCCGGTCACCGGTGGCTGATCGTCCGATCGACTCGCTCGTACTGCGGTATCTGGCGGCGTTCGGTCCCGCGAGTGTGGCCGACGTACAGACCTGGTCCGGGCTGACCAAGCTGCGGGAGGTCGTGGATCGGCTCGAGCTGCGTGTGTACGCCGACGACGACGGGCGGGAGCTGTACGACGTACCGGACGGGACGCTGCCTGATCCGGAAACGCCGGCTCCGGTGCGGTTCCTGCCGGAGTACGACAATCTGCTGCTCTCGCACGCTGATCGCCGGCGGGTCAATCCGTCCGGACGGCCGATCCCACTGCCGCCGGGCAACGGCGCCGCGATGGGCACGCTCCTCATCGACGGCGACTACCAGGCCGACTGGCGTCACCACCGTGGCAAGGAACCGAGCTTGCGGATCACACCCCACCGCCCGTTGACCACTGATGAGCAGGAAACGATCGAGCTCGAAGGCGCTCGGCTCCTCACGCTGATCGGCACTGACGACACACCGATCACCTTCTCGACGGACTAGGGTCCTCCAGCGGAGGTCGGGCGAAGACGAGCAGGGACCGGCCCGAGGTCAGGCGCCGGCGTCTTTCCAGCGACAAGCCGACCGACACGGCTAGCGCGTGCAGGTCGTCGTGCGTCCGTTCGCCCCCGCCGAAGAGCACGAACAGCCGGAGATCCTGGGCGGTGGCGTCCAGCCCCGCCGCGGACCCTGCTTGATCATCGGTCAGCTCGCGTTCGACGACGACAACCCGACCATCGGGTCCGCACGCCTCCGCTGCCCGCCGAAGGATGACGGCGGCGCCATCGTCGTTCCAATCGTGCAGGACATGCGCCAGGACATAGGCGTCGTACCCGGTGGGCAACGGATCGCGAAGGTCGGCGGTCACTACCTGCGTGCGGTCGGTCAAGCCGAGCCGTTCGGCTTCCTCCTGCGCAGCTCGAGCCGGACCGGGGCGTTCGACGAGTGCGCCGTTCAGGTGCGGCCAAGCCCGCAGGAGGCGGTAGAGGAGGTGGCCTCGGCCTCCGCCCAGATCCGCAACGCAGCCCAGCCGCCCCCATAGCGGATCGTCGACGAGTTCGTCGGCCCACTCGGCTGCCCGGGCGCTCATCAGCGTGTCGAACGAGCCCGAGAGCACAGGATCGTCGTCGAAGACAGCCCAGGGATCCGGTCTGCGCCGTCGGCCCTGCAGTGCCGCCAGACAGTCCTCCACGAAGGACCTGTCCATCTGTCCGGCCGCGCCACTCCAGTCCAACCGGGCCGCATAAGGTCCCGTCCGGTCCGCGATGCGCCGGCCGAGCTCGGTCGACGCCACCACGCCGTTCGCGTCCACAGCGAGGATTCCGCGGACGGCGAGGAATCGCACCAGGCGCCGCAGGACCGACTCGTCGATCCCCAAGCCGATCGCCAGTTGGCTCAGCGGTGTGGGCTCCGCGCAGATCGCGGAGAGCAGGCCGATCGTGACCGCGACCCGAACGACTACAGGGGTCACCAGATCCGTCACCTGGTCCGGACCCGGCGCTGAGGTCGACTGAGGCATGGCGCCAGCATCTGCTCGACCTCGGCGATCACTCGCAGGGTGGCAGGAACTCGCCAGCGGGGAGGTAGACCCGCCATCGAGGCCAGAATGGACGGATGACACGGAGGCCCGAGCCGGTCGAGCAGGTGACGCATGCCCTGGAGCAGGGCAGGCGCCGGGTCCGGCTGGGGGAGACCGCACCGGCTCACACCGTGCGTGGGTCACAGTCGTCGCTCTGGGACACCATCACCAAGCTGCGGGCCCAGGCGCGCCGGGAGATCCTCAGCTTCGACGACACCAGCTACCTGCTGGCCAACGACGTACCGGATCCGATCCAACGGCGCGGTCCGGCGACTCTCCGCGCGGCACTCGGCCGCGGTGCCAGAGTGCGTCAGGTCACCTCGCGAGCGGGCTTGCTCGCCGACCAGCAACTGGGGGCGATCGTCTACCGATCCGGCGGTGAGGCGCGGGTGGTGGACGCGGTGCCGCTCAAGGTTTCGATCATCGATCGCCGCACGATCCTGCTGCCGTTGAACTCGACGGTGCTGGCGGATGGGTTCCAGATCGTGCAGGACCCGAGTGTCGTCGGCGCACTCGTGGCCGTCCACCAGCATCTGTGGAACGCCGGAACCGACCCGGAGGGCATCGATCGCGACCTGCCTCCACCGCACCTCGCCGTCATCCTGCCAGCGCTGGCTTCGGGTGCGCCCGACGAAGTCGCGGCGCCCCGGCTCGGTCTCTCATCGCGCACCTACAGTCGCCGCGTCGCGGAGTTGCTCAAGGTCCTCGGCGTGCACAGCCGCTTCCAGGCAGGTGCCGAGGCGATTCGGCGCGGTTGGCTCTGACCCGGTCCGCTCCTGGGCGCGTGGCGAGTTGACGCCAGATCGGCGTCGCGGTCCCGCGACCACCGCAGGGTGGATGCGACGGCGTCCCGCAGGCTGCACAACCAGAGGGGGGTGCCTGCGGGAGCCGTCGCCAATCGCCGCCAGGGGGAGGACCGGATGAAGCACACAGCGCGCTCCCCGACGTACACCTGTAGGCCATCACCTCCTGGTTCTGGGCGGCGGTTAGCTGCTGCCGCCGTACGGGAGGAGGATGCAAGGCATGAGAGCTATCACGTACGCGCGTTCCGGAGATCCGTCGGTTCTCGAGCTCGGGGAGAGGCCGGTCGCCGAGCCGGGTGACGGTGAGGTGCGGATCCGGGTGGTGGTGTCGGGCGTGAACCCGACGGACTGGAAGTCGCGGAGCGGCTCGTACGGCGGTGGACCGGACGAGGCCACGGTGCCCAACCACGACGGCGCGGGCGTGATCGACGCGATCGGTGGTGGTGTGGACGGTCTCAGCGTGGGCGACCGTGTCTGGGTCACTCTGGCCGGCGACGGCCGTCCAGGCAGCGGCACGGCCCAGGAGTTCACTGTCGTGCCCGCCGGCCGCGTGTTCCCCCTGCCGGCGAACGCGGACTTCGACCTCGGCGCGAGTACCGGCATCCCGGCCATCACCGCACACCGCGCATTGACGGTCGGAGATGGCGGCGCTGGCCGGCTCCGGCCAGGCGCGCTGTCCGGCCGGACCATCCTGGTCGCCGGGGGAGCCGGTGCGGTGGGCAACGCCGCGATCCAGCTCGCCCGCTGGGCCGGCGCGACCGTGATCTCGACAGTCAGCCGGGAGTCGAAGGCCACGCTCGCGACGGCCGCCGGGGCACACCACGTCGTCGACTACACGAAGGCGGACGCGGCCGAGGTGGTCAGGCGGATCGTTCCCGACGGTGTCGACCTCGTCGTCGAGGTCGCAGCGGGCGCCAACGCCGAGCTCGACCTCGCAGTACTGCGTCCGCGCGGGACGATCTCGATCTACGCCAACGACGGCGGTACGCCGTTCGAGCTCGACGTACGGCGGAACATGGGCCTCAACACCCGCTACCAGTTCGTGCTGCTCTACACGCTCGGCTGGGACCGGATCACCGCCGCCGCGGAAGACATCAACCACGCCATCGAGGACGGGGCCTACCGCGTCGGAGAGCAGGCCGGCCTCCCGCTGCACCGCTACCAACTCGAAGACACCGCCGCAGCCCACGCAGCCGTCGAGAGTGGAGCGGTCGGCAAGGTCCTGATCACCGTCGCAGCGACCTGACCGACGGCGGGAGCATTTCCCCGTACTCACATACTTGACAAGAGTAAGTAAAAGGCCTCAGGGTTCAGATATCCTATCCGATCGCTTCTTCGGGGACCCGTAGAGAGGTCAGCCGCTCATGACCAGATTCCTTCGAAACAAGGCGATCCGAGGACCACTCGTGGCGCTCGCCGTCGCCGCTCTCCTCCCGGTCGGCCTGACCGCGGCGTCGTCTGCCGGCGCGGCTCCGCTGCAGACGGTCACCGCGGCCAGTACGACGTACCCGCCGGCGGGTGAGCAGGCGCGGAAGCCCTACATGGGCTGGAGCAGTTACAGCATGCAGGTGTACTCGCCGAACGGCGGTAGCTGGATCACCGCCGACCAGATCGAGGCGCAGTCGGATGCGATGCACCAGAAGCTGCAGCCGTACGGGTACGAGTACATCAACATCGACGCGGGCTGGAACGGCGGCATCGACGACTACGGCCGGCCGGTGCCGAGCAAGACGCTGTACCCCGACGGCCTGCAGGCGGTGATCGACCACGTCCACGCGAACGGCCAGAAGATCGGGCTCTACGGCATCCCTGGCATCTCGAAGGCGATGCTCGACGCCAACCTTCCGGTGTACGGCGCCCCCGGATGTACGACGGGAGACCTGGCGGTCCAACCGCTGCAGAAGGGCGACTACTGGGGCTTCGGCTACCGGATCGACGCCGCGAAGCCGTGCGCGCAGGCGTACATCAACTCCATCGCCGATCTCTACGCCAGCTGGGGCGTGAACTTCCTGAAGTTCGACAGCGTGACGCCGGGCTCAGGGGTCAGCGACCTGTCCATGGACGCACGCGACGAGGTCAAGGCCTGGTCGCAGGCTCTCGCCCGCCACGGCATCTGGCTCGAGCTGTCCTGGGCTCTCGACATCAACTACGCGGACTACTGGAAGCAGTACGCGAACGGGTGGCGGATCGACTGGGACGTCGAGTGCTACTGCCCTGGTGAGGCACTCACGACGTGGCAGAACATCGCGCGACTGTTCCCCAAGCTCGCCGACTGGTGGCGCCATGGCGGACCGGGTGGGTGGAACGACCTTGACTCCCTCGATGTCGGCAACGGCACGATGGACGGGCTGACGAAAGACGAGCGGCGTACGGCGGCGACGCTGTGGGCAGTGTCTGCGGCCCCGTTCTACATCGGCAACGACATGACCAAGCTCGATTCGTACGGCCTCGAACTGCTGACCAACCGCGAGGTGATCGCGGTCAACCAGGCCGGTCGGCCGGCCCAACCGGTGTCCACCAAGACCAACCGGCAGACTTGGTACTCGCTGAACGCGGACGGCTCGTACACCGTTGCCCTGTTCAACCTTGGGACCACCGAGGCCAACATGACGGTGAACTGGGCGGACCTCGGACTGGACGGGTCCGCGCAGGTGCGTGACCTGTGGGCGAAGCAGAACCTGGGCCAGTTCGCGTCCGGCTACACCGCCGCGACCGTGCCGCCGCACGGGACCCGGTTGTTCACCGTCACGCCGCAGAAGAACTCGAAGGTCAGCGTCAACGACGACGATCTGCGGGTGTCGTACGACGGAACCTGGCAGCGCAACGGCAACTTCGAGGTACCGGCGGTCTCCGAACCGCTCACGGTCGCGGTGACCGACTCGTCGGCGGCCAAGGCCGGTGCGGCCGCGACGTCGACCGATGCCGGCGTGCGGACGATTTCGGTGAACAACGACAACCCGGAGATCGTCTACACGGGTTCGTGGAGCCGGAGCACGGGTCGCGGGCTCGGTGACTATCAGGACGACGTGCAGTACACCGAGGCCAACGGCGACGCGTTCACGTACAGCTTCGTCGGCACCGGGGTGGACTACGTGACGGAGACGCACGAGTCGCAGGGCGAGGTCGAGATCTACATCGACGGTGCGCTCAAGGCGACGGTCGACACTCATCGCGATCCGGCCGACGGGCGCGGTGCGCAGCAGGTCGTGTACAGCATCTCGGACCTGCCGAACGGAACGCACACGATCCGTGGTGTGAAGAAGTCCGGACAGTTCATGCTGCTCGACAAGCTGAACGTGCGGCAGGAGAGCCTGCTGAACCCGGACACGGCGGCGTTCGACAAGAACCCGTCCGCGCAGGCCGATGTCAGTGTCCAGATCGGGCGCGACTCCGCCGAACTGGACGGGATCGCGAAGGGCGGCAAGGACCTCGTCAAGGGGACCGACTACACCGCCGACGGAACGGCCGTGACGATCAGCAAGCAGTACCTCGCGGCCCAGCCCGTCGGCAGTACGGTGCTCGACTTCCGGTTCCGCGGCGACCACCACGACGACGTGCACTACGCCACCGCGAACGGCGCGGCGATCGACTTCGCGTTCCGCGGCACCGGCGTCGAATGGCTCACTGCACTCGGCCCGGACCAGGGCGATGCCGACGTCTACCTCGACGGCAAGCTCGTACGCCGAGTGAGCCTGGCCAACGATGCACGCGTCACCGCCCGCCCGGCCTTCACCCAAACCGGCCTGAAGAACGGCGACCACACCCTGCGCATCGTCAAGGTCTCAGGCGACGTACTGCGCAACGACGTCATCCGCTACACCACCGGAAAGTAGCCGTAGGCAACGGCGGCGCCGCGATCCCGGCGCCGCCACTCTGGTCGCAGCCTTCCCTATCGACGGGCGGTGGCTGAGCCGCGGTCGTGGGCTTTCCATTCGGTTGCGACTTCGACTGTGATGTCGATGGCTCGTTTGGTGAGGGGGGATTGGGTGCGGCCGGCTTGCCAGAGGAGGTAGATCTCGCGGGGTGATGGCGCGGGGCGCAGATCGTGGATGGAGAGTTCCGGGTCGGCGACCTCGGCGCCGGTCAGGACCAGCCAGGGAAGTACGGCGGAGCCCAGTCCGGACCGGACCATCGCCAGTACGGCTTCGTTGCCGACGGCACGGAACACGATCTGCGGCCGGACGTCGTTGCGGGCGAACATCGCCTCGACCTCGCGCTGGTCGCAGGTGGGTGGCCACGCCACCATCGGTGCACGGTCGAGACTGCTGACTCGGACCGGTCCGTCGGGGAACGCGCCGCGTGGAGCCACCAGGACATAGGGATCGTCGAGCAGCTTGAGATGTTCGATCTCGCCGGGGACTCGGCGGTCGTGGAACATCAGGTCCACCGTGCCGACCGGTGGTGGATCGGACTCGTCCTCGATCAACCGGATGTCGCAGCGGGGGAGCTCCTCGCGCAACCGGCGGATGACGTGCGGCAGGAGCACGTTGGAGACGCTCTGGAAGGTGCCGATGTCGATGCGTCCTTCGCCGGCCTTGAACCGGTCGACCGCGGCGGCCAGGTCGTCGGTTCGCTCCAACAGGTCTCGACCGTGGGACAGCACGACTGTGCCGAGCGGCGTGATCCGCACCGGCTTCGGCCCGCCGGGCCGGTCGAACACCGAACCGCTGACGGCCTTCTCCAGCGTCGCGATGTGCTGGCTCACCGTCGATTGCGTGTACCCGAGTCGCACCGCCGCACGCCCGAACGATCCCTCATCCGCGACGGCGGCCATGGTGGCCAGATGCCGCAACTCAACCTCGGCCATGACCTGAAGATACCCGCGTGGATCGGGCTTCGCGATGACATCGATCGAGAACTATCGCTTTTCACCATGCAGGTAGGCGGCTTAGCGTCGTACTCATGGACCAACCGTTCGACTACGACGCCGAGCTCCGTCGCTATCACGAGCGATTGCAGGCGGCCGCGAAGGTCGGCCCCGATGATCACGTGCTCGACATCGGCTGCGGTACCGGGCTGACCACCCGGGACGCCGCCAAGCGGGCGGCCTCCGCGGTCGGCGTGGACATCTCCGCCCAGATGGTGGCGACCGCTCGCGGGCTGGCCGAACAGGAAGGCCTTCAGAACATCTCCTTCGAGCAGGCCGATGTCCAGGTCCACGCCTTTCCATCGGATCGTTTCTCGTTAGGCATCAGCCGGTTCGGCACGATGTTCTTCACCGACCCCGAGGTCGCGTTCACCAATATCGCCCGCGCACTGCGTCCGGGCTCGCGGCTCGTGCAGCTTGTCTGGCAGGACAGCAAACACCAGGAGTGGTACGCCGTCTTCCGCGGTGCGCAACGCACCGAGCCCGTCACCGGTGGCGCGTTCTCCCTCGCCGACCCGGCGACCGCGCAACGCATCCTGACCGCCGCGGGATTCACTGGCATTCAAGTCACCGACGTACGCGAACCTGTGTACTACGGCAAAGACGCCGAGACCGCCTACGAAGCCGCGAGCAGTCTGCGGATGACCCAGGACCTCGTTGCGGGCCTGGACCCAACCCAGGCCGAACACGCTCGCCAACGCCTCCTCGCCGACCTTGCCGCCCACCAGACCCCAGACGGCGTCTGGTTCGACTCCCGCGCCTGGATCATCACCGCGCATCGCCGGCGCGATTGAGGCGAAAAGCTGGTCGCCCTCGCACCGCCCCTGTGACGATCACGCCTCGAGGAGCTGTTTGAGGCGCCTCAGGTCTTTCTGGTTGGCGCGTCGCATGGCCGCGGACATGAATGGAGCCGCGACACCCGCGAACCCGGAAGGTTCGCCGCGGTTGCGCAGGCTCATCCGGGTCGCAGCCTCGCCGGCCGCCGTCCACTGGTAGCTGGTCTCCATCGGGAACGGTCCCTGGGCGGTGCGCATCACCAGGCGCTCGTGCGGCACCAGTTCCACCACCTCGTAGGTGTAGGCGAGGCGCCGACCGAGGAAGTGCGCCACAAAGTCCATCCGGGACCCGACCGCCACCGGCGGTGTGGTCCGCCACTCGACGGACTCGATGTTCGTGTACCACTCGGGTGCGTTCGTCGGATCACCGACGTACGCCGCGACCTGCGCGAGCGGGCGGTTGATCAGGATCTCAGTGAGTACGTCGACAGCCATGTCGGAATCATCTCGCGGCGGCTGCGGCGTAGCGGGTTGCGATTGCGGTCCAGGCGGCCGGCCACCAGATCGCACACCTGCGGGTCCACACGTCGAACGCGTGATGCGAGCTCTGTAGGTCGCGATGATCGGGGCTAGAGTCCCAGCTCGGTCAGGCCGGGGTGGTCGTCGGGGCGAGGTCCGGGAGCGTCCCAGTGGAAGAGCCGGTCGGACTCGTTGATGGACTGGTCGTTGATGCTGGCCCGGCGTACTCGCATCAGCCCGAACTCGTCGAACTCCCAGTTCTCGTTGCCGTGGCTGCGGAACCACTGCCCGTCGGCGTTGTGGCACTCGTACACGAAGCGAACCGCGATCCGGTTGCCGGTATACGCCCAGAGTTCCTTGATCAGGCGGTAGTCGAGCTCGCGCTCCCACTTCTGCGTCAGGAACCCGACCACCTCGTCACGTCCGTTGACGAAGACGTCCCGGTTACGCCACCTCGTATCGGTCGTGTAGGCGAGCGACACGGCCTCGGGATTGCGCAGGTTCCAGGCGTTCTCCGCGGCCCGGACCTTCTGGATCGCGGTCTCCTCGGTGAACGGCGGCAGTGGTGGTCGGGTGTTCATCTGCTCTCCTCGGTCGGGTCCCGTCGAGACAGTATCCAAGATCCTGCGGAGACCAGTTCCCTTGACGGGTTGCGGGTGCCGCGGACGAGAGCTGGTCCTGGACCGCCCGACAGCGATGGAGTTCGTCGGCAACACGGCGTACGTCGTGTCCATCAACGCCACCGTTTACAAGGTCAGCAACCTGTAGTCGGTCTCGGTGGGTTCTCAGTCCGGAAGTGGGAGCCCACCGGGCGTCTTGGTGTACCCGAGTTGCTCGATGACGCGGCCGTCGCTCACCCGCGTCACGTTCACGCCGAGAACGGATTCCGTGTCGGTGGGCCCGAAGCGGTAGCGCCACCGCACTGCCGCCCAGTCTCCGGCCGAGAACACGTGCTGGACTTCGAAAGTGGTCGACTCGTCGTCCATCAGCTCGGCCCAGAACGCCACGCACGCGTCCTTCCCGACAAACGCGGCGCCGTCGGGAGCGGGCTGGGCCGCGACCATCACGCAGTCGTCATGGACGAGGGTGGCGAGTGCGTCCTTGTCGCGCTGCCGAAACGCGGCGTTGAAGCGGTCAACGGTCTCAGCGGTGTCGGTCATCTCACCCTCCTGGAAAGTAGAACAGTTGGTCTACTTCTGACCGTAGTAGACTGAATGGTCTATCGTCAAGGAGAGGGTCAGGATCGGCAGATGACGCCCAGGACCTCGCCAGGACCCCGGGAACGACTTCTCGCGGCAGGGCAGCAACTCTTCTACTCACAAGGCGCCTCGGTCGGAGTGGATGCGCTGCTCAAGGAGGCGAACGTCGCCCGCAGGTCGCTCTACGAACACTTCGGCGACAAGGACGGCTTGATCGCGGCGGTTCTCCGTCGCGCCGCCGAGGAGGACCTTGCCTGGTACGAGGACGCGTTGGCCGGCGCCACCGAACCGCGAGCCCGACTGCTCGGGCTCTTCGATCGGCTCGACGAACTCGTCGCGACCCCCGACTTCCGAGGCTGTCGGTACTTCGCGACCGACCTTTCGTTCGCGAACCCCGGTCATCCGGCCCATGCGGAGACCGATGCCTTCCGGCGGAGCCTTCGCGCGCTCCTCGTGCGGGAACTCAAGGCCCTGGGTCATGCCCGCCCAGAACGCGCTGCAGAGCAGCTACATCTGCTGATCGAGGGGACCCTGGTGGTGGGGGCCACCCAGGACGGTCACCATCCCGGCCGCGCCGCGCGCGACCTCGCCGCCGTCGTTCTCGGCTGACGAGAGATTCACGAGACGGCCGGCCCCGGGAAAACGGGAGCTGTGTGGGGGGCTCAACCGTGCAAACGAAGTCGACCGTCCCTTAGCTCCGATTGTGGACTACAACGTATCGAAAACATACATATTCGAACGTTTGAAGGTTGTTCGCGGCGTGAATTGGAACGGTCCGGGCCCGCTGCGTGGCTGAACGGTCCCAGACCTCGAAGCAACCAGACCCCCGAGAAGCCCGGGCACCTCTGACCTCCTGGTACCCGATCCGCCCGAGGTGATTCGTCGTACCGGCAGTCAACTGAGCAGGCTCAGCGCGTGCTCGTTCAACGACTCTCCGGCTTGGGCTGCCGCGTAGAGTGCCGCGCCGATCACGGGGGAGTACAGCGGCGTCCGCAGGTCGTAGGTCTCGCTCCGCGCGGCCAGTGCGGTCGTGAAAGGCTGCAGTACCTCAGGCGCCGTGAGTACGCCGCCTGAGTAGGAGACCGGGACCGTCTCCGCCGGTGTGAAGCCCAGGCGCGAGCGCGTGGTGTCCACCAGCCGCACGAGCTCAGCCGCTGCATCACCAACGATTCGTCCGGCCGCCGCGTCACCCAGCCGGGCAGCCTGGACGATCGGTCGGGACAGTGCCGCCACGGCCCGCCGGCTTCCGCGCCAACGATTGAGCACGATGTCGAGCAGATCGAGATCGGATGCCAGGTCGAGCTCCTCCCGCAGTACGGCGAGCAGCGGTCCCGGTGGCAACCTCCCGTCACTCATCTGTGAGAACGCGCGCAGACCTTGGACACCGATCCAGTAGCCCGAGCCCTCGTCGCCGAACAGTTCGCCCCAACCACCGACGCGGACCCCGCTATCGCCGTACCGGCCGTAGGTCATCGACCCGGTTCCACTGATCACGTTGATGCCATCGGCAAGCCCGAGCGAACCGGCCCAGGCGCAGACCATGTCGTTGCCACAGCTGTAGCGATCATGTCCGAGAGCGGTCCGCGGTGCCGCATCGAGCAGCGGCACGTCGCCGCTCACCTCGCCGTACGCCGGCAGTCCGAAGAACGCCGACGTGATTGCGGCCGGCTGGATCCCGGCACTCGCGCAGATTCCGGCAACCGCCTCGGTCAGTACGCGCTCCACCAGCGAGACGCCTTCGCCCTCGGCCGAGTCGAGGTAGTAGCAACTCGGCGCGTCGGCGGCGGCCAGGACTTCGCCATCACCGGTCACCAGGCACAGCGCCGTACCCGAACCACCGCCGTCGACGCCCAGGAAGATCGTCACGGCTGCAGTGGGTGGATGGTCACGCCCTGAACGACGCGATTGACCTCGCCGTCGGGGAACGGATTGTCCGGTGTCCGGCCGAGCGCCACGGAGAATCGCAACGCGAGCAGTTGAGCGATGACCACGAACGGCAGCGTCAGTACGGCGTCGTCCACGTCGGCCACCCCGTCGATCTGCCAACACTCCGCATCATCGGCCTGAGCGCTGACGGCCAGCACGTTCTCGGCTCCGATGGCCGCACGGAGTTCCTCGACGATGTCGTGGTCGTACTGGCGGGTGTAGGCATCGTTGGACAGGTAGACGACAGCAAGGGTCCCGTCCTTGAGGACTGCCTTCGGCCCGTGCCGGAACCCAAGTGGTGTGTCGTAGAAGCTGATCACCTTGCCCGCGGTGAGTTCGAGCAGCTTCAACGCCGATTCCCTGGCCAATCCGCCCAGCGAACCGCTGCCGAGGTAGACGACCCGGTCGTAGGGGCGACCGGTCAACCGAGCCAGCTCGTCCGGGCGGTCGAGAACCTGCTCGGCCGCTGCGGCGAGCCGCTCGGCCAGCCGCGGATCCTGGTCCGGCGCCAACGTGAGCCAGGCGGTCAACAGCATCGAAGTGAAGCTTGACGTCATCGCGAAGCCGCGGTCGTTGGTTGCTGACGGCATCAACAGGACCAGAGAGGATTTCGAGCCGCTGTGCTCGCGGGCCAGCTGGCCCTCGGGGTTGCAGGTGATCACCAACTGATGCACAGATGTCAGGCACGTCGTGGCCAACTGGGTGGCCGCGACACTCTCCGGGCTGTCGCCGGAGCGAGCGAACGAGACCAGGAGCGTGGGCACATCCTCGGCGAACATCTCCCGCGGATTCGAGACGATATCGGTGGTCGCCACCGCGTCGACCCGGCGCCGGAGGGTCCGCGCCAGCGCGGGAGCCAGCACCTCCCCGGCGAACGCCGACGTCCCGGCGCCAGTCAGCACGATGCGCAGGTCGGGCAGCGCGAACAGTGGCTCGAGAAACGTGGCGACCTCGTCCGACCTGGCGGCCAGAGTCTCGGCAGCCTCACGCCAAACCGCTGGCTGCTGAACGACTTCGCGGTAGGTGGTGAGGGAGGCCAGCCCGTCCGCGGTGTTCGGTGCCCCGGTCATCTGGCCGGCTCCGTTTCCGTGAACCGATCCAGCAGCGGCCCGTGTGCCTTGATCGCGTCGTCCAGGATTCCGGTCGCGATGTCGAGCCGGCCGACGAGCGGATCGAGTGCCAGCGCCTGCAGCGCGAGCGCCCGGTCGCCGGTCAGGGCGGCACGAACGGTGATCTCCTGCTGCTGAGCCCGCGCGGTCAGTACGGCGGCGATCCCGTCCGGCAATGCTCCGACGCCAAGCCCGGTGATTCCCGCGGCGCCGACCACGGCCGGCACCTCGACGACGGCGGTCGGCGGCAGGTTGGGGATCTTCCCCTCGTTCGGAAGGTTCACCGCCAACTCGACGTGCTCGTTGCCGCTGACAATGGCTTCGGCGATCGCCACCAGTCGCTCGGCTTCCTGATTGTCGGTCCGCGGCAAGGGCGCCTTCCCATCGGCTTGGGCATGCAAGAGCTCCCAGAGGTCGTCCTTCTCGCCGATGTACTCCATCGTCGCGTCCCGGCCACCCTGCAATCCCCAAGGCAGCCGAGTCTCGTCGGCCGGGCGGCCGTCCTCGGCCCGCAGGTACCAACCGAAGAACTCGGCGACGTGCCGATCACCTGGTGCCGGATAGAGCCCGAACGTCCGCAGCAGATCCGCCGAGACCGGCAGATGGACACCTTCCTCCCGAGTGGAGGGCGCGTCCACGCCGCCGGCGCGCTCCGCCACGCGCCGGCGCAGCAACGGATACAGATCCTCGGTGCCCCTGCGTACGTCGAGCAGCCAGCACAGATGGTTGAGGCCCGCGAAAACGGCGTTCACCTCGTCACGCGGGATCTCGAGATCGGCGGCCAGCTTGGACAGCGTGTGCATGGTCCCGTGGCACAGGCCGACGGCCTTGACGCCGGTCTGGAGGGTGATGGCCCGGACGTTGGCGGTCAGCGGATTCGAGTAGTTGATCAGCTGGGCCTCAGGCGCCAGGTCTGCAACGTCGGTTGCTATGGCCACCAATTCGGGCACGTGCCGGAGCGCCCGCAGTACGCCGCCCGGCCCGACGCTGTCGCCCACAGTCTGAGCGATGCCGTAGCGGGCCGGCACCTCGATGTCGGCGCGCCAGCCGGCGGCGGCTCCGACCGCGATCGTCGTGGTGACGAATCGCGCGCCCCGCAAGGCTTCCCGGCGATCGACGTGTGGGACGAACTCGAGCTCGGCGCCCCGTTCGGCGGCGATCCGGCGACCCACTCTGGCCATGGTCTCGGCGGCTTCGCCGTTCAGGTCGACCAGGTGGACCGTCCAGCCGTCGAACGTCCGGGACGAGGCGAGATCGGTCATCAGGCCGGGGGTGAACACGGTGCTGCCCGCGCCGATCAGGACGAAGGACTTCTCGGTCAAGGACTTCTCCTTCAGGAACGTGGATCGATCACGCCGGATGTCACTTGGTGCTCCCGGCCAGTAGACCGTTGACGATGTAGCGGTTGAAGGCCAGCGCCAGTAGCGCGGGAACGATGATCGCCAGTACGCCGGCTGCGTTCAGCAGCGTCGACGGCACCACGTGCCGGCCCTGGAGAGAAGCGATGACGACGGTCAGCGGCTGTGTCGACAGATCACTCGACAGCACCAGTGGGAAGAGGAACTGCCCCCAGGCGAACAGGAACGTGATCAGAGCGGTGGAGATGATGCCCGGTCGCGCCAGCGGCAGCAACAGGTGCCACAGCACTTGGAGCCGGCGGGCTCCGTCGACCAGCCCGGCCTCCTCGATCCCGACCGGCAGACTGGCGAAGTAGTTGTGCAGGATCCAGGTCGCCAGCGGCAGGAAGCCGGACACGTAGACCAGCACGATCCCGGTGTAGGTGTTCACGAGCCCGAACGTGCTCATGATCCGGTACAGCGGGATCAACGTCGTGTACGCCGGGAACGCCATCGTCGCCAGAACCGCGTAGAACAAGACGTTCCGGCCGCGGAACCGCATCCGCGCGAACGCGTACCCGGCGAGCGTCGCGAGCAGCACGGTCACGATGGTTGCCGCGCCGCACTCGACGACGATGTTCACCGCGGACCGCCGGATCTGCGCCGGGACGTCGCTGTCACCGGTCAGCAGCGTCGCATAGTTGTCCAGAGTGGCGTTCGTCGGCAGGTAGTGCGCGGGCTTGGCCCGTGCGTCTGCCTCGGTCTGCAGGCTGGTCTTGATCGCCCAGTAGATCGGCACCAGGGACCAGATCAGAATCGCCGCGACCCCGAGACCGCGGGCGCCGGTCCGTCGTTTCACAGCTCGACCCTCCGGTAGACCAGGCGGACCACGACCAGCGAGATCAGCAGCGTGACGATGGTGATCAGCAGGGACAACGCGTACCCCTGACCGAAGTCGAGATCCTGGAAGCTGATGAAGTACGTCTGCATGGTGACCGAGGCTCCGGTGTTCGCCGCACCGTTCAGGACGTACGGCTGATCGAAGACGTTGAGCGTGGCAATCACCGCCTGCACCATGGTGACCGCGATGCCAGGCCGGGCCAGTGGCAGCGTGATCCGCCGGAACGCCGACCACGACGTACAGCCGTCGATCTGGGCTGCCTCGTACAGCTCGCCCGGGATGAGCTGCAGGACGGCCAGGATCAGCAGGACCGAGAGCGGCGCGATCTGCCAGACCTGGACCAGCTCGATCAGGGCGATCGTGAGCAACCGGTTCTGACCGAGCAGTACGGCGTTGCCGTCGCTGAGATGGAGTGACGACAGCACGCTGTTGATCAAACCCGCGTTGGGATCGAAGATCCCGGTCCAGAGGATGCCCTCGACCACCCCGGGCATGGCCCACGGCAGGATCAGGATCGCGATCACCAGGCTGCGGCCACGGAACGGCTTCTGCAGGACGACAGCGGCGCCGATGCCGATCAGGGTGGACAGGGTCACGCCGATCACGACGTACAGCGCGGTGTTGCCGATGCTGCCGATGACGGCAGGGGCATGCCAGAGCCGGGTGAAGTTGCCGAATCCGTCGAACCGCGTGGGTGGATCGAGTGCGTCGACCTTGAAGAACGACTGCACCACGGTGAACACGGCCGGCACCAGGGCCAGGCAGGCGATGAAGATCATCACCGGCGCGACCAGCAGGTACGGCAGCAGGTCGACGCGGGAGCGGCGTACCGGTGCGACGCTGGTCGGCCCGGCCGGGGGACGCGGTGCCGCCCCCTCGGCCGCCCTCGGTTCGGTGGTCGAAGAGCTCACCGTCACGACCCGGATGCGAGCTGGTTCGCCGTGTCGCCGATCGTCTTCATCGCCTGCTCGACCGACATCGAGCCGGTCGCCGCGGCGTGCAGGTTGGTGTAGACCGCGTTGGAGAACTTCGGGTACCACGACGGTGCGCCACCCTCGAAGACCGGCTTGGAGCCCTTCAGCATCGGCTCGAGGTCCGTGCCGCCGACCAGATTGCCCTTGGCAACCATCTGCTGGACCGCGGACAGGTGCGACGGGATCGGGTACGTCGCGAAGGTCTTCTCCGGACCGTTCACGCCGGCGAAGTCGGCCTGCTGCTCGGTGGCGGTGAACCACTCGATGAACTTCGCGGCGGCGTTCGGGTACTTGGCCTCCTTGGGGATGCCGACCCCGTCCGGGTTGCTGAGGTTCGCCGCGGGACCTGAGGCGCCCGGGGTGGGCAGGTACTTCACCTTGCCGGCGACCGACGAGGACGCCTTGATGTTGTACAGCGTGCCGACGTTGCCGGAGTAGTCGGAGAAGGTGCTGGCCACCTGCCCCTTGGCCATCAGGTTCTGCTGTCCCTGCGAGTCGGTGACGTTGATGTTGCCGGGCGGGACGAGGCCGGTCTTCAGCGCGTCCACCATCCACTGGGCGGCCTTGTAGCCGGGCGAGTCGGGGCTGGTGAACTGCGGCTTGCCGTCCTTGTCGAGCACCGTCCCACCGAACGCACCGGTGGTCTCGTACCAGTACGTCGACAAGCCTTCGGCGGCCGCGAACGGGATGTTCAGCGGGTGCTCGGCGACGCCCTTGGCCTTGATCGTCTTGAGCGCGTCGGTGTACTCGTCGATCGTCTTCGGTGCGGGATTCGCGCCGGCCTTCTGGAACAGCTCCGTGTTCACGGTCGTGACCATGAAGGAGGCGTCGTACGGGACGCCGACCACGTGACCGTCGACGGTGAACGACGCGAGCTGCGGTACGTCGGCCTCCATCGCCTTGGTGTCGACGTAGGTGTCCATCGGGTAGAACCACTTCAGCTTGCCGAGCTGACCGACCCGGGACCAGTCCACATTGGTGGCGTCGGCGAAGTAGGTCTTCGCGGTGGCGGCGGCGGAGATCTTGCTCTGCAGGCTGTCCCAGTCGATGTTCACCCAGTTGACCGTGATGCCGGTGTCCTTGGTGAACGCGGCCAGCGCGGCCTTCGGTGGTGGGTCCGAGGCGAGCGCGACGGTGATCGTCACTCCGCTGGTCTGGGTCGAACCGCCACTGCTCTGCTTGTCCGTCGACCCCGACCCGCCGCAGCCCGCAAGCACGAGGGCGAGGCTTGTGACGCCTGCCGTCAGTGCTGCGTTCCACCGCGCTGTACCCATCCGACGTCTGGTCCTCAGCATGGTTTCTCCGTTGTGATCCCGGCCCTGGCCGAAGCGGCCGGCGTACGAGTGAGAGACGCTGCGCAATCGCGCATTCGATCGCGCGAATTTGATGCGAACGTAGCTGAATAGAAAACAACCGGTCAAGGCATTCGATTACATGCGCAGAATAATGCGCAAGTGCTCAAAAGATGTGCATCTTGTACAGTGCCCGTTGTGCGGAAGTCAGAGCGGTTGAGTGCGATCCTCGATCAGGTCGGCGAGCACGGCAGCGTGGACGTCGCCGCGCTGGCCAGGGCGCTCGGCGTCTCGGGCGCGACCATCCGCCGGGACCTGCAGACCCTGAGCCGCGACCAGTTGCTGGTGCGGACGCACGGCGGAGCGATGTCCAACGAGTCCGGCGACGAAGTCCCGACCCGGGTCAAGGCGGCGCTGCGGCAGGCGGAGAAGCGAGCCATCGGCAGAGCCGCTGCCTCATTCGTGGAGGAGGGTGCTGTTGTCGGCATGACCGGCGGCACCACCGCCCTCGAGTTGTCGCGCGCCCTGGCGCAACGGCGCGGCATCACCGTGGTGACGAACGCGATCAACATCGCCTCCGAGCTCGTCGGTCACGCGGGCGTCCGGCTCGTGCTGATCGGCGGGATCGCGCGCTCCTCCTACGAGCTGGTCGGCCCGGCCGCCGAGGCGATGCTCGCGAACTACCACCTCGACATCGCGTTCATCGGCGTGGACGGACTCACGCCGGAAGAAGGCTGTACGACGTACGACGAGATGGAAGCGCAGACCGACCTCGCGTTCCTGCGCCGGGCCTACCGCAGTGTTGTGATCGCGGACAGCTCCAAGCTCGGCCGCGTCACCTTCGCCCGGATCAGCATGCTTTCCGGCGTCAACGATGTCGTCACCGATCGCGGCGCTCAGCCCGGCCAACTCGAAGCACTGCAGCGAGCCGGCGTACAGGTGACCGCGGTCTGACCGGATCAGCGGCGCTCGGCAACGACGAGCTGGAACTTGTCGAACGTCAGCCTGACGATGTTGTGCCGTGAGTCGACGGTGCCCAGAGACGTTCCGTTGAAGGGATCGGTCAGTGTGTACTTGCCCTTGCCCAGCCCTCGCAGCTCCACGTCTCCATCCCATTGGTCGGCGTAGAAGGCGTAGTGCAGCGTGGAGTTCTTGGCGATGACGTGCGTCTCCGGCAGGTCGAACCCGACGTCGTACAGCTCACCGCGGTACTCGCCGGTGGGCAGCATGTTCTTCTCGTACAGGTCGACCCACTTGCGCCAGAGCGCCTCCTTCTCCGGGGTCAGCACCTTCTCCCGCCCCGGCTTCGTCCCCGGCGGGTCGCTCGGGTACGTGAACTTCGTCGAGAGCACCGCGCCGACGCCGTAGCTGGAGGCGAAGTCGTTGCCTCCGTCACTCAGTTCGACGTGGTCACCGGCGTAGCTGCTGCCCTGTCCCATCAGCGCCTTCATCGACTTGCCCTTGGTCCGGACCTGGTACGACGACGTCGGGTCCGAGCCCGGGTACTGGTCGACGTACGGCAGGTTGTGGAAGGCGAACGCCGTACCGCACGGGCAGAGTTCGACGACCGCGTTGCGGTTCTCGGCGTGCGCGGCGTCGTGGATCGCCTTCCAGAACTGGGCCAGTCCTTCGGTCGACTCCTCCGGCCGGGCGTGCCCGTGAGTGGGGTTGTAGCAGGGCGTGACGCCGTTCAGATGCTGCCCGTCGATCTTCAATCCTTCATAACCCCAATCACCGATGAACTTCCGCGCCTGCCCGGCGAAGTAGTCGACCACCGGCTGGTACGCCGGGCACAGGGTCCACGCGTCCCACCAGGTCACCTGTTGTTTGTTGCCGTCGCGGTCGAGCAGCAACATGTCGGAGTGGTCCTTGAACAGGTTGCTCTCGGGATCCGCAGCCAGCGGCGCCCACCACAGCCGGGGCAGCAGACCGGCGTCGCGGATGTCCCGGGTGAACGCCCGCATGTCCGCGTTGCCGCCGGGGAACTTCGCCAGGTTGATGTCCCAGTCGCCCTCGTTGGTCTGCCAACCGTCGTCCAGCCCGGCCCACTTGAAGCCGACGTCGCGGACCTTCGGCAACGTCCCGAGCACCTGTTCGACGGTGAAGTTGCGCTCGTATCCCCAGGCACACCAGACCGGAGCGTACGCCGACTTTGCGACCTTGGGCGCCCGCAGACCGAGGTCGCCCATGTAGTCGCGATACCGCTGCAGCGGAACGAAGTGGTCGCTGGGATGGACCGTCACGAAGGTGGTGTCGGTGGTCAGCCGTTGTCCGGGCTCCAGGGTGCGCGGGGTGTCGCCCTCGATCGCGATGCTTGCTCCGTGCCCGGACTTGCGGACGGGCATCCGCAGAATCCGGGCCTTGGGCTCGACGTGGCCTACGGAGAGGCCGCCGGTGCGACGCCAGATTGTCGCCATCGGGGTGCCGCCGCCGTAGTCGGAGGCATCCATGCCGAGGGAGTTCTCCTGGGAGAAGTCCTCGGTCACCGGTTGCACCCAGTCGCGCCGGTCCTCGTGAGTTGAGCCGGAGAAGGTGTAGAAGCCGCCTGGCGATTGCAGAAGTTCGTGGGCTCCGTTCCGCCAGCCGGTGATGTCGAACGACGTGCCGGACAGGTTCGTGTAGGTCACCTGCATCACGGCCATACCGCTCAATCGCTGATAGCAGGTGAGCTCGACGGTCTTCCGTACGCGTTCCTTGGAGTCACCCTCGATGGTCACCTGCACACCTGCGCCGTGGCGGGAATGCCAGGTCTTTCGCGTCCGGTGTTCGCGATAGGCGAAGGTGTCGATGGCTGTTTCGCCGAGGAGCAACGCCTCGCCGGCGTCGAACTGCGTCAGCTGCGAGCCGTTCAGTGCGACTCTGCTGTGCAACTGGTCATCGAACTCAACAGTGATGGAGGTGTCGCCGACTCCCACGATCTTCGGCCCTGCCGCCGCAGCAGTCGCCGCCGGGAGCGCAGCGAGACCTGCGCCTCCCAACGCGATTCTCAGCACGGTTCGCCGCTTCATATTGGTCATGCCAAAACCCCTCAGGAGTGAAAGCCGACGCAGCGCACAATGCGCGATGAGGTCTGAAACGTAATCTGGCGAACACATTCCGTCAAGGCAACAATCTATTTGCGCACACTATTGATCAAAACGCGCAATCGCCGTCGCATTGTGATTTGGTCAGCCGCGGATTCGGTAGTGGAGGTGGACAACCGATCTGTGGAGGCGCACTGTGAGGAGAGACGTCTGCCGGGGGAGGGGCTGGGGAGCGGACGTCATATCCGGGGGAGACCGTCATCGGGGGCGATATCGCATCTCCTTGCTCATGCTCGATCGAGGGAGAGTCATGTCAAGAAGGGGAATCGCGGTCGCCGTCGGCATCTTGTTCCTGGTCCAGATGGTCACCGCCATGGTCGGTACGTCGTTGATCGACGCGTTCGAGAACGGCGACACCGACCGCGCGCCACTGACGGTCGGCGTCGTACTGATGATGTGTTCCGGGATCGCCGTCGTGGGGATCGGCCTGCTGATGTACCCGGTTCTGAAGGACGTCAATCAGAGGCTTGCGATCTGGTACCCGGTGATGAGAGTCATCGAGTTCACCGTCTCCACTGTGTGCGGGATCTATCTGCTGACACAGTTGGAGGTCGTTCCCAATCACCTGCTCTGGGTGTACATCCCAACGGGTATCGGCGGTCTGATCCTCACCTACCTGCTGTTCGTCTCCAGGCTCGTCCCTCGGGCGATCGCGGTGCTCGGGATCGTCGGCTACTCCTGTCTCCTGCTCGGAGTACCCCTCGACCTTCTCGGTGTTCTCGACATGAATGACGGCGCAGGGCTTGCGCTCCTGATTCCGGGCGGGTTGTTCGAGTTCGTGGCCATGCCGATCTGGCTGATCGCCAAGGGGTTCAGGTCACCGACACCTGCAGGTGAGGTCGGGTCACCAGCGTTGGCGGTGTGACCTTTCGCGGCTGTCGAGGCGTCTTACAGGGTGACGCGACGACATGACAGCCGATTGCGGGCGGGGTGAGACGTGTGCACACCGATGTTCCGATTCGTCAGGACCAACTGACGGTCGGTGAGATCGAGCCACTGCACTATCGAGCGGTAGCCGATCTCCACGACGACAGAAGCTTTCTGCAGATCCCTTCGTGGGCTCAGGTCAAGACCGGCTGGGCCTCCGAGTTGCTGGCTTGGCGGGACGGCGACGGACGGGTCGTCGGTACGACGCTGGTGCTGTTTCGCCAGGTGCCGGGCCTGTCCCGGTGGTATGCGTACCTGCCTGAGGGCCCGGATATCGATTGGGCGGATCCTTGGCTGGAACGATGGCTCGATCCCCTGCTCGACTATCTCGAGCGACGGGAGGCTTTCGCGGTCAGGTTGGGGCCGCCGAAGGCCTTGCGGCGTTGGCAGGCAGCCACCTTGAGGCCGGCGGTCGCACCTGGCCGCCGGGTCGACCATGTCCTGCCTGATGTGGTGGAGCCAGTCGGGTCGGCGATCGCCGACCGCCTGAGATCCCTGGGCTGGCGCCGATGCGGCGAGCAGGAGTCGGCCGGCGATGCACAGCCCCGGTATCTGTTCCAGGTCCCGATCGCGGGTCGCGATCTGGTGGCCGGCTTCAGCAAGGAGTGGCAGCGCAACATCCGCAAGGCGATGAGATCGGGCGTCGACGTACGACTCGGGGCCGAGCGCGACCTGCCCACGTTCTATGAGCTCTTGAGCACCACGGAACGACGCAACGGGTTCCGTTCGGGCCGGTCGTTGGCGTACTACCAACGCCAGTACCGGGTGATGAACGGCGAGGTGCCGGGTCAGATGCGGTTGTATCTGTCGACCTGGCGGGACGAAGTCCTTGCCGCCCACACCATGAACGTCGTCGGCAGGCGCGTCTGGTACCAGGCCGGCGGATCGGCCGATCACCGCCGCGACGTCAGGCCGAGCCACATCCTGCAGTGGAAGATGATGACCGACGCCCAGAAGCTCGGCGCCGAGCGGTACGACATGCGCGGTGTGCCGGCCTCGCTGGATCCGGATGACGCCGCGTACGGGCTGCTGCGGTGGAAGCTGGGCACCGGCGGAGAGGTGGTCGAGACCGTCGGCGAATGGGAGCGGCCGCTTCCCGGACCGATCAACCGCACCCTGCACCGGGCGATGATCCACTTCCGTCACCGCCGCCGCTCGGGGCTGATCCGGGGCTAGGCGTCGCGGAGGTGGAGGAGCAGCAGGGCGGTGGCGAGGGCGGCGACGGCGTACAACGCGAGGACACCGAGACCTGCCCAGGGAGCGATCGATTGGGCGTCCAGACGCAGCGTGGCCTGGATCGACAGGCCCGCGGTCATCGGTGACGCCTTCTCGATCCATTCCTTCCAGCGGGGGTCGGTGACGGCGATCGACATGATCGGTGCGACGTAGAGCAGGACGAAGAGGATCGACACCGTGCCGCCGGTATGGCGGACGACGAAGGCGACGCCGAGGCTGAGCAGCGCGACAAGGCCGAGATACAGCACGGTTCCGCCGTACGCGCGCAGGGTCGGCCCATCTCCGAGCGAGAGGGGCCGGTAGCCCGCGGTCGTGGTGAACCCGTTGCCGGCCAGGAATTCGCGGCCGGCGAGCAGCGAGATCACCACACTGATCGTGGCGGCCCCGACGACCGCGGAGGTCACGACCACCGCCTTCGCGGCGAGGACGGCGAACCGGCGCGGGCAGGACGCAAGCGTCGTCCGGATCATCGCAGTCTCGTACTCGGTGGTGACCGCGAGCGCTGCCAGCACGATCACGGCCGCCTGTCCGAGGTAGACCCCGGACAGGCTCAGCTTGGCGAGATCGAAGTCGCAGCTGGGGTCGGAGCGCGCGCAGTCCGGCGGTGTGAGGTCCCAGGTCACCAAAGCCCCGATGGCTGCCGTCGTCAACACCATCGCGGCAAGCGTCCAGCCGGTGGCCGGCATCGTGCGCAGCTTCGTCCACTCTGCCCACAGCGCCCGTCCGGCCACCAGGCCCTGTCCGGCGGCCATCAGGCGTCCCGGCGGCCGAGTTGCCAGCGGGCAAGACCGAGTGCAATGACGGCGTACCCGCAGAGCACGCCCAGACCCGCCCATGGACCGATCACCTGGCCCGCGTCGACCGTCTGCTGCACGGCCAGCCCGGCGATCGGGGTCAGCCGGGTGGCCCAGATGTCGGCATCGGGTGAGATCACCGGTACGACGAGCTGCGGCACCACCACGAGTGCGACGACGAACACGATCGCGCCGACCGTACGTCGCCGGAGTACGGCGATGCCGAGGCTGAAGAGCGCGATCAGGGCGAGGAAGACGGCGGTTCCGACGACCGCACGCAGGCTCTCGCCGTCCAGCAGCGACACATGCGGGTACGCCGGTGGGTTGTAGCCACCCGAGTGCAGGCCAGGTTGCGCGATCAGGAAGGACGCGACACTGGCGATCAGCCCGGCCACGAACACCGTGCCGCCGAGCACGACGGCCTTCGCAGCGAGAACCTGGCCGCGCCGGGGTCCGGCGATGAACGTGGTGCGGATCAGCCCGGTCCGGTACTCCGCTGTCATGAACAGCACGCCGAGGGCGATCACCGCGATCACTCCGACGCGTACGCCGAAGAGGCTGAGCAGCACCACATCGTCGTCGCCCGGCGAATGCCAGCTCGCGATGCCGTACCCGGAGATGTCGCCGGACCCGGTGACGTTGAACGTGTCGCCGGACCGGCTCAGGTCACCGATCGGAACTCCACCGGTCTCCTTCGACGGCAACGTCGAGATGTTCTGACCGATCCAGTCCCGGCCCCCTGCCAGTGCACCGGTCACCCTGACATCGTCGAAGATCGCCGCGCCCACGGTGTTCCTGATCCCGATCGACATGCCGCCGCCCGTTCGGGTGGACACGTACGACGGCGGTGACGCGACGAACAGGCCGATCTCGACGTCGCGCGGCAGCGCCACGCTCAGCGTCCCGACCTCGTGCCAGTCCTGGCCGTTGGCGGATGCGTACCCGGTGATCGAACTGCCGACCCGGGTCAGCTTGAGCCACTGCGGCGCCCGGTCGGGCGGTCCGGCCAGATCTGTGTCGAACATCGCCTGCATCCGCACCCCGTGGTCAGGCGTGACAAGCACAGCGGCATACGGCGATCCCGGTGTGATCCCAGCCTTCACGAGGAGGCCGGCCTTGGCCCATTCGTGGCTGCTCTGCTGGCTGACGACCCTGGCGACCACCGAGCTGTCGCCGGCCAAGGGCTTGTGCACGAAGTAGGCCTGGTCGGAGTACCGCGGCTGCTCGTTGGCGTCGGTCGAGCCGGCCGACGTGCCCAGGAGTTCCAGCAGCACGGTGACTGCGACCGCCGCGAGCAGGCACAGTGCGGTGCTCCGCACGGAGCGGAACTTCGTCCACTCTCCGCGCAGCACGCGCAGGAAGCTCGTCATCGTTCACGCCTCCCGTGGCCGGCCGTGCGCGGCGAACTCGACCACGTCGCGGGTCAGGTCCATGTAGGCCTCTTCCAGCGACGCCCGATGCGCGGCGACCTCGGTGAACGTCAGCCCGTGCTGGTTCAGTAGCTTGATGACGTGCTCTGACGTCAACCCGGTCACGGTCACTCGATCGTGGTCGGTCGCGGCGACCGTGGCGCCGGCCGTCGCCAGCACCGTCATCGCCTGGGTCCGGTGCGAAGTGCGGAGTACAACTCTGTCCGCCGATGCGGCGGAGACCAGCTCCGCCACGGTGGTATCTGCGATCAGCCGGCCGCGGCCGATCACGATCAGATAGTCCGCGCTGCCTTCGAGCTCACCCATCAGGTGGCTGGACACCAGCACCGTCCGGCCCTCGGCCGCCAGCGACCGCAGCAGACCGCGGATCCAGACGATGCCCTCGGGGTCCAGCCCGTTCACGGGCTCGTCGAACAACAGCACCGGCGGATCCCCGAGCAGCGCCCCGGCGATCCCGAGCCGCTGCCGCATGCCCAGCGAGAACCCGCCGGCTCGGCGTCGTGCCGCTTGCGTGAGGCCCACCTGCTCGAGGACCTCGTCGACGCGCCGCGCCGGAAGACCGTTGTACTGCGCCATCCAGAGCAGGTGATCGCGTGCCTTCCGGCCCGGATGGACCGCGGCCGCGTCGAGCAGCGCACCGACCTCGCGCAGCGGCGATGCGAGATCCCGGTAGCGGCGACCGCCGACCAGTGCGTCGCCGTCGTCCGGCGCGTCGAGGCCGAGAATGACCCGCATCGTGGTCGACTTCCCGGCTCCGTTCGGTCCGACGAACCCGGTCACCTGCCCCGGCCGGACAGTGAACGACAGACCGTCCACGGCGACCGTGGCGCCGTACGTCTTGGACAGCTCGCGAACCTCGATCGTGGTGGACTCCATGCCTGCGACGCTACGGCTCGGCCCGGCAGATTTCGTCACGCTCCTGAGCGCTCTGGTCGTCCCTCGCGTGGGGGACGACCGGGGTGACGGACCGGGCGGACAATGAGTCTGTGAGCCAGGTCCGTGAGCTGGGCGACCGGGCGTTCGTTGCCGTCCGCAGGATCGCCGACACCCGCGATGCGTACGTCGTCGTGGCGGTCCTGCTCGCACTGCTCGCGGTCATGGAGTCTGCGAGCGGCGGCGACCGGAGCGGCATGGACCAAGGGACAGGGCTGCTCCTCGGGCTCTGTGCGACGGTGCCGCTCGCATTCCTGCCGGCCCACCCGATTCCGGCAGCACTGGCAGTCACGCTGGCGAACAGCGTGTTGCTCGCCAGCCCCGAGACGCCGTACGTCGCGGCGGTGCTGGCCGGGATGATCGCTGCGTACCGGCTGGCGCGGAGCAGATCGCGTCTGGTGGCGTTCCCGCTGCTGCTGCCGTTCGTGGTGCTCGCGCTCGGTGAGCCGCGGTTGGACTCGACTGTGGTGCTGGTCCTGATGACGGCCGCGGTCCTGCTCGGCACCGCCGTACGGGAACGCGGTACGGCGGTGGCCGCAGCGGCAGCCGAGCGCGAGACCGCGGAGACCCTGCATGATTACGCGGCACGGGGTGAGCGAGCCCGGATCGCCCGCGAACTGCACGACGTCGTCGCGCACCACATCTCGATCATCGCCGTCCAGGCCGAGACCGCCCGGCTGTCCACACCATGCTTGCCGCCGGAGGGTGCGCAACGGCTGATCGCGATCGGCGACACCGCGCGGTCCGCTCTCACCGAGATGCGCCGGCTGCTCGGCGTACTGCGCGAAGACGCTGACACCGGCGCTCGGGCCGTGCGGGCACCGCAGCCCGGTCTGGAAGAGCTGAACGCACTCGTCGACGAAGCGCGCGCGTCGTCCGGCGCCAGCACTCGCTTGATCGTGCGCGGCGGTGTCGTCCCGCTCGATCCGGGGGTCCAGCTGACGGCGTTCCGCATCGTCCAGGAGGCGCTGACCAACGCGCGCCGGCACGCACCGGGCGCGGCCGCGGACGTGGAGTTGGACTACACGGACGAGACACTGCGTGTGCGGATCCGAGACAGCGGTCCAGGCCCGGCCCTCCACCCCGACGGGACCGGCGGACACGGGCTGGTAGGCATGCGCGAGCGCGCCGCGATGATGGGCGGTTCTCTGACCTTCGGGCGGTCCGTGGGCGGCGGTTTCGTGGTCGAGGCTGTCCTTCCGATCCCGCTGGACGCGCCATGACGACACCGACACGGATCGCCGTCGTCGACGATCAGGAGGTCATCCGCGCCGGATTCGGCACGCTCCTCGGTACCCAGCCGGACTTCGTCGTCGCGGGCACCGCTGCCGACGGGGCCGAGGCGGTCCGGTTGTGTCGCGACCAGGCGTTGGACGTCGTCCTGATGGATGTCCGGATGCCGGTCCTGGACGGTATCGAGGCGACCCGTCGCATCGTCACCGACTCCGGTCCCACCGCAGGTCCGCGGATCCTGATGCTGACCACGTTCGACCTGGACGAGCATGTGTACGACGCTCTGGCCGCCGGAGCCAGCGGCTTCCTGCTCAAGGACGTGACCGCGGAACGCCTCTTCGACGCGGTCCGGGTGATCGCGTCCGGCGGTGGTCTGCTCGCGCCCACCGTGACGCGCCGGTTGATCGCGGAGTTCGCCCGACGTCGTCCGGCCGGCGACCCGGCGGTGTCTCTCGGCCACCTCACACCGCGCGAGCTCGAGGTGCTCCGACTGATCGCCGGTGGTCTGTCCAACCCTGAGATCGCGACCCGGCTGGTGGTCAGCGACGAGACCGTCAAGACCCACGTCAGCCGGTTGCTCAGCAAGCTCGGCGCACGCGATCGCACCCAGGCCGTGATCGCCGCCTACGAGTCAGGCCTCGTCGTCCCCGGTGCCCCACGCGACCGCTGAGCGGCCTCAGGTGTGGTCGGCCTGTGGCAGCGTGGCTTCCAGGGTGGCGCCTCCGGTGGCGGCGGTGCGGATCGTGATCGTGCCGTGGTGGCGTTCGATGATGGTGGCAACGATCGCCAGGCCGAGGCCGGTGCCGCCGGCGTCGCGGGAGCGGGCCGGGTTCAGCCGCACGAACCGGTCGAAGACGCGGGTCCGGTCGGCTCTGGGGACGCCGGGACCGTCGTCGCTGATGGCGAGGACGACGGTGGTGGCGGATTCCGTGAGGGTGAACGCGATCCGGCTCCGGGCGTGCCGGGCGGCGTTGTCGGCGAGGTTGTGGATCATCCGGGCCAGCGCCGCCTCGTCGCCGCGGACCTGACCGCCGGACACGCCGGCCGTGTCGATCGCCAGGCTTGTTGCCGACCGCAACCGTTGCGCCTCGGCGAGGACGAGGTCGTCGAGGTCGACCGGGGTGTTCGGAGGTTCCGTGTGGTTCTCGTCGGATCGGGCCAGTAGCAGCAGATCGTCAACCAGGCCTTGCATCCGCACATCTTCCTCGAGGACTGTCGTCGCCAGCTCGGTGACGGTCGTGCGCCCGGGATGGGCCCGGGCGACCTCGGCGTGCTGGCGGATCGCCGCGATCGGGGACCGCAACTCGTGCGAGGCATCGGAGACGAACCGCAGCCGGCTCTCCTGTGACCGCTGCAGGCGATCGAGCATCCGGTTCATCGTCCTGGCCAGTCGGCCGATCTCGTCGGTGCGTGCGGCGGGGACCCGGCGGTGGAGCTCGGTCGCGGTGATCTCGTCGACCTCACGCCGGATCGCCGTGACCGGCGCCAGGATCCGCCCTGTCACCACCCACGTCACACCGCCGACGATCAGCATCATCAACGGCACCCCGACCAGGAGGACGCGACGTACGAACCGGGTCGAGTCCAGCACATCCACCAAGGGTTTACCCACGATCACATCGCCACCGGTGGCGAGCGGTGCCGCGGCAAAGACGAAGTCCTCCGGATAACCGGGAGGTTCGACCGAGACGCAGCCGTTGGCAGGCGGAGAAGCGATCGTGTCGCCACCACCCTGTACTGCGATCCACTGGATCAGCTCGCTGTTCGTGGACTGTGGCCGGTCGGTGCCGGTCGCCGAGCTCAGTTGTGCGGCTCGGTCCTGCGCGTCCCGGCACACCTGGTCGGTGAGCACGGAGCCGAGCAACGCGACGAGCACCAGGGCGCCCGCGACGAGCGCGAGGCCGAGCACCAACACCGCTGTGATTGTCACCCGCAGCCGCATGGCATGACCTCCCCATCGTCAATCGGCAAGCCGGTAGCCGGCTCCGCGCAGGGTCGTGATCGAGTCCTGCCCGAGCTTGGTGCGGAGTCGCCGGATGTAGACCTCGATGATGTTCGGGTCGCCGTCGAAGTCGTAGTCCCAGACGTGGTCGAGGATCGTTCGTTTCGACACCACCTGACCATGCCGCCGAACGAGGAACTCCAGCAGCGACAGCTCCCGCGCGGTCAGCACCAGCTCGACCTCACCGGCCCAGGCTCTCCGGGCCGCGGGATCCAGCCGCAGGTGACCGGCTTCCAGCACGCACGGTCGTTCCGCCGCACCCCGCCGTACCAGGGCACGGAGCCTGGCGATCAGGACGGCGTACGAGAAGGGCTTGGTGAGATAGTCGTCCGCGCCGGTGTCCAGGGCACGGATCTGGTCGGTGTCCGCATCCCGTGCCGTCAGCATCAGGATCGGCGTCCACACCTGCTCGGCCCGAAGCGTCGCACAGATCTCGAACCCGTCGAGCTCCGGCAACATCAGATCCAGCAGGACGACGTCGTACCCGTATTCGCGGGCGAGCCACAGTCCGTCGGTCCCGGTCAGCGCGACGTCGACGGCGTACCCCTCTGCCTCCAGGCCGGCCCGCAGACCCGTGGCCAGCCGGAGTTCGTCCTCCACCACCAGCGCGCGCATCACCCACCTCCAGGCGATCCTCCTCCATTCTGGCTGAATCCCGGCTGAATGCACCGTTCAGCGGGGATTCAGCCGTGCGGACCTAGCGTCGGCCCATGGCGACCATCGAGGCGATCGGCCTCAGCAAGCGGTACGGCGCGCGCAACGCCCTCGACGGACTCACCTTCGCCGCGGACGCGGGCGAGGTGATCGGACTGCTCGGCCCCAACGGCGCCGGGAAGACGACCACGATTCGCCTGCTCACGACGATCCTCGAGCCGACCGGCGGGACCTTCAGCGTCGCCGGCGTACCCAGCGATCAGCCGCACCGGATCAGACAACGCATCGGCGTCCTGCCGGAGAGCGCCGGATACCCGGCACGGCAGACCGGCGCGGAGTACCTCCGCTATGCGGCGCGGCTGTTCGGATCGAGTCGCCACGATGCACGCGCGGTGGCCGAACGATTGCTGACCGACGTTGGTCTCGGCGATCGAGCGGGTTCACGGATCTCGACGTACAGCCGGGGTATGAAGCAACGGCTCGGGATCGCCCGCGCGCTGGTCAACGACCCCGCGGTCGTGTTCCTGGACGAGCCGACACTCGGCCTCGACCCGGCCGGTCAGCGCGAGATCCTGAGCACCATCGCGGACATCGCCGGCCGGCGCGGTGCGACGGTGGTGCTGTCGACGCACACGCTCACCGAGATTGAGGAGGTCTGCGGCAGCGTGCTCATCCTCGACCACGGCAGGCTTCAGGCGGCCGGGCCGATCGCCGGCATCGTCGCGGGTGCGGGCAGTCTCAGTGCCGCGTTCCTCGACCTGACCGGGGAGAGCGGTCATGACTAGGTGGACAGTGGTTGCCGAGCAGGAGAGCCGAGACCTCTGGATCGGCGGCCGCGGACCGGTGCTGGTGTTCGGGTTCAGCATCCTGCTCAGCGCGATGACCTACCTGGCGGCGACCAATCGGGCCATGAACTTCCTCGAGCAACGCGAGGCGGTCAACCTCACGGTCCAGGTCGGGCTGGCGGTCGGGGTCCTGCTCACGGTCGTGGTCAGTGCGGATGCGATCAGCGGCGAGCGCGAACGCGGCACGTTCGAGGCACTCCTGCTCACGCCCGTGTCCCGGCGCGCGATCGTCGTCGGTAAGCTCGCGGCCGCCTCGACGATGTGGCTGGCCTGCCTGGCCGTCACACTCCCTTATCTGTGGGTGCTCGGCCGCGGGGTGGCGGGCGCAGGCCAGGCGGCGCTCCTCGCCCTGGTCGTCGGGACGCTGGTCGCGATCGGGCTCGGCGGCATCGGAATGCTCTTCAGCGGCTGGACGAACTCCAACAAGACGAGCCTGGCGTGCGGCCTGCTCCTGTTGCTCGTGCTGTTCGCGCCGACCCAACTGCCCGCGTTGCCGAGGACCGGATTCGGCGAGGTGCTGACGCGGATCAACCCGATCGGGTCCGCCTTGCACTACATCTCCCAGATCCTTGTCGGCCGCCGTGGCTGGACCAACGACCTCAGCTATCTGGCCGCGCCGGTCGTGGTCGCACTGGTCGTCGTCGCGGTCCTGATCGCGGCCGGCCCCCGACTCGTCCGGCTGACCGCGGGGTTGCGATGAACCTGCTCAGCCTGATCGCCACCGTGGTGATGGCCAACCCGACGATCACGATGAATCAGGACCAACTGACCACGCAGCTCGGCCAGACCCTCACCGTGGAGTCGGTCGTCAGCGAGTCCGGTCCGGCCATCGCGCATCTCAACGTGGTCAGCCTCGACGGCGTGTACGTCGACCTGGAGGACTGGACGCAGGACGTCACCCAGCCGGTCCCGGCCGGCCGGGAAACCCAGCTGGACTGGGAGTTCCAGGCCGTCAACCCCGGTCACTTCGCGGTGTACGTCGTACTGATCCCGCAAAGCGGAGCTCTCGTCGCCGGACCACCGGTCCACGTCACCGTCTCACCTCGCCAGACGCTCGACAGCGGTGGTGTTGTGCCGGTGGCGATCGCCGTACCGGCACTGCTCGGCGCCGCCGCTCTGATCGGGCGCCTCAGGCGCGCAGCAAGGGCTTGAGGTCGTCGCACGCGACAACGTGGTGTGCCAGTCTTGTCGGATTACGGATCGACGTACATCAGGAGGCGAGAGTGGAGATTCCGGCCGAGTTCGAGGAACTGTTGTCATCGGCAACAGTCGCGTTCGTTGGGACGATCGGAAAGCGGGGTGAGCCGCAGGTGACGCCGCTGTGGTTCCTCTGGGACGGCGAGCGCGTGCGGATCAGCCTGGTGGAGGGCCGCCAGAAGTTGCGCAACCTGCAACGTGACCCGCGGATCTCGGTCGTGATCGTGGACCCGGCCCGGCCGACGTACTACCTGGAACTGCGGGGGCGGGTCGAGGAGTTGATCGCCGACCCGGATCTCGCGCTGGAGCAGGCGATCGCCCGGAAGTACACCGGCGACTGGGCAGACGTCGAACCGCCGGGTACGACGCGGTACGCGGCAGCGATCATCGTGGAACGCACCACAAGCCAGCTCGGCAGCCCTTGACGGCACCCTCCCAGCGGGGCTGTAATCGATGTCTCCAGCCGTGTTGACGTCAACATCCTTACTGCCCGTCCGCCCCGACGTAAGGACCCCGGATGAGACTGATCAGACTCGCCGTCCTGAGCGCAACGCTCACCCTGCTGGCCCCGGCCGCGATCGCCGCCCCGGCCCCACCCGCACCCACGACCTACAACTCGTTCCGCCCCGGCGCCGAATGGCTTGACACCACGGGTCAGGTGATCCAGGCACATGGCGGCCAGGTGATGCCGTCGACCGACGACCGGGGCCGGCGGATCTGGTACTGGTACGGCGAGGATCGAAGCAACGGGTACTTCGACTCACCCGGAGTCCACGTCTACGCGTCGTACGACTTGTACAACTGGAAGGACGAGGGCCTCGCTCTGCGGGCGATGAGTTCACCGGACCAGTTCACGAACGACAAGTACTTCGCGAAGTTGTACAAGCACTACACCGCCGCGCAGAAGGAGATCGTCTGGCGCGACCTGTCCACCAACAGCGTCCGGACCGACGGCTGGGCGAGACCGTCGATCCTCGAGCGGCCGAAGGTGATCCACAACAAGGCGACCGGCCAGTGGATCATGTGGGTGCACTCCGACGGACCGTCGTCCCCGACCGGTACGTCGACGTACGCGCGGGCCGAGGCCGGGGTGGCGATCGCGGATTCGCCGACCGGGCCGTTCCGGTGGATCGACTCGTACCGGCTGAACCGCGTGCCGAGCGACTCGGTGCCGTGGTGTGGGACCGGGTCCGCGTTCGACCCGGCCGGCGGCATGGCCCGGGACATGAACCTGTTCGTCGACGACGACGGGACGGCGTACATCGTCTACTCCTCCGAGGAGAACCGGACGATGTACGTCTCGAAGCTGAACAAGTCGTACACGTACCTGTCCGCGCCGCCCGAGAACGCCGTGCAGGGGAAGGATTTCGTGCGGACGCTCGCGTGCAACCAGCGGGAGGCGCCGGCGATGTTCAAGTCCGAGGGCACCTATTACCTGATCACCTCCGGTGCCACCGGATGGGATCCGAACCCGGCGCGCTACGCCACCGCGACGAGCGTTCTCGGCCAGTGGACCGACAAGGGCAGCCCGATCAGTGGGGCAGGCGCGGCGGACACCTATCGGTCGCAGAGTACGTCGGTGATCCCGGTCGATCCGGCGCGGAACAAGTACGCCTTCATGGGCGACCGGTGGACTCCGGATGACCTGGCGAACGCGCCGTACATCTGGATGCCGATGAGCTTCGGCGAGGGCGGCAGCCTGTCGATCGGCCCCGACCAGGAGTGGACACTGCGCGACCTGGCGCCGTACCAGCGCTGGGCTGTCGAGACGGCGCTGCCGGATCACGTCTGGCTGAACGACACGAGCGCCCTGCCGGCCACGGTCAGTGTGAAGACGGCAGCGGGCTCACAGCAGGTCGCGGTCACGTGGGATGCGTCGACCATCGCGCAGCCGGGGCCGGCGAGCCTTCGCGGCACTCTGTCGGACGGGCGCACGTTCACGCGGTCCGTCATGGTCGTCCCGCACAACGTTCGGTACGCCGTCAACGCGGGCGGTGCCGCGACGGCGGACTGGCAGACATTGATGCAGACCGCCGCCAGCGAAGGTGCCCTGCTGAATTCGGGCCCCGAGCAGCCATTGGGAACCGATCCCATCACCGGGACGACCTGGGGCTACACCGGGTCGAGCGCACCCGCGGGGAGTGGGGACCTGTACAGCACGTTGCGCTACGCCAAGGATCACGAGGCACTCGTCTACACCTTCGGCGGCCTGGAGCCAGGGACGTACACGGTCCACGCCGGGTACTTCGATCCGTGGCCGTGGGCGAACCGCGCCGCCCAAGTCACGGTCAACGGTTCGATCGTCGACCAGCAGCGTCTCTTCACGGGCACCGGTACGGCGGCGTCGTACGGCGGGATCGCGGTCGGTGCCGACGGCAACATCACCGTCTCCATCGCACCGACTCGCGCACCAGACATCCAAGTCAGCTGGCTGATGGTCTCCCGCGACAGCTGATTCTGTGCCCCCGGTGACCGCCGGGGGCACAGTTGTGTCCTCACTATTCAGTGCTACTATCTACTGGTAGTCAGCAGCACTGAGTAGTACGAGGAGGTGAGCCGTGGTCAAACAGATGACGGAGATGCTGAAGGGCACGCTGGAGGGGATCGTGCTCGCGATGCTGTTCGGGCGGCCCGCGTACGGCTACGAGATCACCGCGTGGTTGCGGGAGCAGGGCTTCACCGACATCGCCGAGGGCACCATCTACGCCCTGCTGGTCCGGTTCGAGCGACGGGGTCTCGTCGACGTGGAGAAGGTCCCGTCGGAAAAGGGCCCGCCGCGCAAGGTGTATTCCCTCAACGCCCAGGGTCAGGAATATCTCGACGAGTTCTGGAGGACGTGGAGCTTCCTCTCCGAACGGCTCGAACAGCTCCGCGAAGGAGGTCGGTAGGAAATGGCTGCACGATGGATCGAGAAGGTCACCGGACCTCTCGACGAGAAGAAGCGATGGCGGCAGTACAAGGCGCGCACGCGCCGGCTTCCGGCGAACTATCGCACGGCGGTCGAAGCCATCGAGCGGTACTTGATGTACTTCGGGCGCGGCGAGGCCGGTTTGACCACGATGTACGAGGACCTCATCGACCTGTTCGAGCAGAGCGCGGCGGCCGGGACACCGATCCGCGACATTGTCGGGGCGGACCCGGTGGAATTCGTCGAGACCTTCGTCCAGAACTACCCGGACGGGCAGTGGCGAATCCGCGAGCAGAACCGGCTGAACAAAGCCATTGCAGACGCTGCCGGAGAAGACGAGAGGCCCGTTTGATGACGACCCGGTCCGTCATCCAGGTGCACGGCCTGGAGAAGTCGTACAAGGAACTGAAGGTACTGCGCGGCGTGGACTTCGACGTGCAGCGGGGCAGCATCTTCGCGCTGCTCGGCTCGAACGGGGCGGGCAAGACGACGGTCGTGCGGATCCTGTCCACGCTGCTCAAGGCCGACGCGGGGACGGCCACGGTGAACGGCTTCGACGTCGCGACCCAACCGGACAAGGTGCGGGAGTCGTTCAGCCTGACGGGTCAGTTCGCCGCCGTCGACGAGATCCTCAGCGGGCGGGAGAATCTCGTGCTGATCGCCAAGTTGCGGCACCTCGGCGACCCGGGCGCGATCGCGGACGATCTGCTCGCCCGGTTCTCGCTGACCGAGGCCGGCGGGCGGCGGGTTGCGACGTACTCGGGCGGCATGCGTCGCCGCCTCGACATCGCGATGAGCCTGATCGGGAATCCGCCGGTCATCTTCCTCGACGAGCCGACCACCGGGCTCGACCCGCAGGCGCGGATCGAGGTGTGGAACAGCGTCAAGGAACTCGCCGAGCACGGCACGACAGTGCTGCTCACCACCCAGTACCTGGACGAGGCCGAGAAACTCGCCGACCGGATCGCGATCCTCCACGAGGGCCGCATCATCGTCAACGGCACCCTCGCCGAACTGAGGCAACTCCTCCCGCCGGCCAAGGTCGAGTACGTCGAGAAGCAGCCGACCCTCGAGGACGTCTTCCTCACCCTGGTCGGCACGGACAAGTAAGGACAACCATGGCCACGCATCTCCTCGGCGACACCGCCGTACTCACCGGGCGATCCCTGCGTCACATCACCCGCAGCCCGGACACCATCATCACCACCGCACTCATGCCGATCGCGATGATGCTGCTGTTCGTCTACGTGTTCGGCGGCGCGATCGACACCGGGTCGACGTCGTACGTGAACTACCTCCTGCCCGGCATCCTGCTCATCACGATCGCGTCCGGCGTCGCCTACACCGCATTCCGGCTCTTCACGGATCTGCAGGGCGGGATCTTCGAGCGTTTCCAGTCCCTGCCGATCGCGCGGTCGGGCGTGTTGTGGGGCCACGTGCTGACCTCGGTGGTCGCCAACCTGATCTCACTCGTGATCGTTGTTGGCGTCGCCCTCATCATGGGTTTCCGCACCGGAGCGGGAGTCGCGGCCTGGCTTGCGGTGGCCGGGATCCTGATCCTCTTCACCCTCGCGGTGACCTGGCTGGCCGTGGTCGCTGGCCTGTCCGCCAAATCGGTGGACGGCGCGAGCGCGTTCTCGTACCCGCTCATCTTCTTGCCGTTCCTCAGTTCGGCGTTCGTGCCGACCGAGACCATGCCCGGCCCGGTGCGCGCCTTCGCCGAGAACCAGCCGGTGACGTCCATCGTCAACACGATCCGCGCGCTGTTCGCCGAGCAACCGGTCGGCTCTGACATCTGGATCGCCCTTGCTTGGTGCGTCGGCCTCCTGGTCGCTGCCTACGCCTTCGCGGTCGCGCTGTACCGGCGCAAGATCAGCTGACCGACCTGGTCGGTGTCTGCGGCGTGTCAGCCGCGTGTCAGGACGGTCGGCGATCGTCGTGGCAACAAACCATGCGCCCTTGCACGCAACGAACTCCTGAAAGGATCTGTCATGTTCGCACGACTGGGCTCGCTGGTCGTTCGCCATCCCTGGCGGACGATCGGCGCCTGGGTGGTGATCATCATCGGGGTCGTCGCGACGGCCCCGGCACTGAACTCGACCACGGACCAATCCGCCTTCCTGCCGTCGCACTACGAGTCGATCCAGGCAGCCAAGCTGCAGGAGAAGGCCTTCCCCAACGCCGCCGCGCCCGCCGCGATCGTGGTGTTCGAACGATCCGACGGCGCGCCGCTCACCGCGGCCGACGCGGCAACGGTCGAATCCGTCACCGGGCAACTGAATCAGGCACAGCTGAAGGACGTCACCGGGATCCAGGCGGTCCCACCGCCGGACAACCGGCTCATCCAGATCGCCGCGGTGCAGATGACGAAGGTCACGAACCCCAGCGACACCAGGCAGAGCGACGCGGTCAAGGCGCTGCGTACGGCGTTGCAGGACAAGGTCAACGGCACCGACCTGAAGGCCGGCGTCACCGGTTCGGCCGCGCAGGCCCTCGACGCGCAGGAGTCCTCGACCAAGGGCCTGGCCATCGTCGGGATCGCCACCGTGGCGCTGATTCTGTTGCTGCTGCTGGTGATCTTCCGCAGTCCGGTGATCGCGCTGCTGCCGGTCGTGGTCATCGGGGCGATCTCCTCGGTCGTCAACGGCCTGATCGCCATGGTGAGCACGGCGTTCGATCTGAAGATCGACCCCTCGGTCAGTCCCATCCTGCTGGTGGTGCTGTTCGGGGTTGGTACCGACTACATCCTGTTCCTGATGTTCCGCTACCGCGAACGGCTGCGGGCAGGGGAGGATCCGAAGACCGCGATGGTCAGCGCCGTCACCCGGGTCGGTGAGGCGATCACCTCCGCCGCCGGCGCGGTGATCATCGCCTTCATGGCACTCACGCTGTCGACCCTCGGCCTGTTTCGCTCGCTCGGACCGGCGCTGGCGATCGCGGTGGCGGTGGCACTGCTGGCCGGGCTCACCTTGGTGCCGGCGATCGTGTCGCTGCTGGGCACGAAGGTGTTCTGGCCGTCGAAGGCCTGGCGCGTCGAGCCGAAGGGAGCCTCGTTCGCCAGGCTCGGTCGCGGGCTCGGTCGTCGTCCGGCGGTGTTCGCCGCGGCCTCCGGTGGTCTGTTGATCGTGCTGGGTGTCTTCGCCATCGGTTTCAACCCGACGTTCGATCTCACCTCGGGCTCGACCTCCGACACCTCCGAGTCCACGACGTACAGCAAGGAACTGCTCAAGGGCCTGCCCGCCGGCGTCACCCAGCCGTCGGACGTGCTGCTGCAGTCACCGAACCCGCTCAGCAAGACCCAGCTCGACACCTATCGCACCGAGCTGACCCGAGTGGACGGTGTCGGCGAGGTCTCGGAACCCGCGCTGTCGCAGGACAAATCGGTCGCCCACTTCCAGGTCACGCTGAAGACCGCGCCTGAATCGGACCAGGCGATCGAGACTGTCCGGGGACCGCTGCGTACGGCGGTCCACGAGGCCGCACCACCCGGGACCACCGCGGTGGTCGGCGGCCTGACCTCTGTGTTCGTCGACTTCCAGGATGCGATGAACCACGACTACAAGGTCGTGTTCCCGTTGGCGGCAGTCCTGATCATGATCGTGCTGGCGCTCCTGCTGCGCAGTCTGGTGGCGCCGTGGTACCTGATGGCGTCGGTGTTCCTGGGCTTCGGGGCCACCTTGGGTGCGACCGTCATGGTGTTCCAGCATCTGCGGGGCGAGAGCGGGCTCATCTTCACCCTGCCGGTGATCATGTACCTCTTCGTGGTTGCCCTAGGCACCGACTACAACATCCTGATGGTGGCTCGATTGCGGGAAGAGGCCCGTGAGGGCCGCAATCCGAGGGAAGCCGCCGCCCTGGCCCTGCACCACACCGGGCCGACCATCGCCGCGGCGGGTGTCATCCTGGCGGGCACCTTCGCCTCGATGATGCTGGCAGGCAACTCGACGCTGGCGCAGATGGGCTTCGCCATCTCCGTCGGCATCGCGATCGCGGCGTTCGTCATGGCGATGTTCTTCACCCCGGCGCTGACCGCCCTGATCGGCCATCGCGCCTGGTGGCCGGGTCACGGCGGCACCCAGCAGAAGCCACAGCAAACCGAGGACCGAGAGCCGGTCCGGATCGGCTGATCCCAACCACCGGAGCCGGGCTGCCCGCGAGGGCCGCCCGGCTCCGGCACGTCCGGTCAATCCTGCCGCGGCCCCCTCGATGCCCCGCCAACCTTTCAGCCATACCTGAATCCACAGGATCTTGACACCCGACGCGACCCTCGCCAAGCTGTGTGTTCCATAAACGGCACTGCGTTCAGTATTCTGAACAATGGAGGTTGCGGTCGTGAAACTGCCCGCGTTCGCGTACCAGCGAGCCGAGTCCCTCGAGGAGGCGACGGCGCTGCTGGCGAGCCACGGCGCGGACGCGCGGGTCCTAGCAGGCGGGCAGAGCCTGCTGCCGGTGATGGCCCTGCGCATGTCGCAGCCGGCTCTGCTCGTCGACATCACCAAAGCCGCTGACCTGAGCGGTCATGCCATCCAGAACGGGCGGGCGGTGGTCTCGGCCGCGGTCACCGCACGCACCGCCGAGCAGTCGGCCGGACATCCGCTGCTGACCGAGTGCCTCGCCAAGGTCGGCCACGTCGAGATCCGCACCCGAGGGACCGTCTGTGGCGCGGTCGCCCACGCTGACCCGGCTGCCGAGCTGCCCGCGTTGCTGCTGGCGCTGGACGGTGCGGTGCGGGTCGCGAGCGACACCCGTAGACGCAGGGTGGCCGCCGCCGACTTCTTCCTCGGCCCGTATCTGACAGCGCTCGAGGAGGGCGAGCTGGTCGCCGGCATCGAGCTGCCGGAGCTGGCCCCGACCGCACGGGCGTCCGTGCTCGAGATCGCCCGCCGCGACGGCGACTTCGCGCTGGTCGGCGTCATCACCGTGCTCGACGCCGGACCGGACGGACGCTGCACCGACGTCCGCATCGCCCTGTTCGGGGTGGCCGGCACCGCCAAGCGGGCCACCGTCGCCGAACAGGTACTGGTCGGCGCGGAACTGACCCCGCAGATGCTGACTGAGGCCGCGGCGTACGCGTTCGACGGCTTCGACGTGGTCGGTGACCTGCACGGATCCGCGACGTACCGGCGCAAGGCCGGGGTTCGCCTCGTCGAGAAGTCCTTGCGAGCAGCGCTTCCTCTGGAGGTAACCCATGCATGACGCCAACGAGCCGGCACCAGTGTCGATGACGGTGAACGGGCATCGGGAGGCCGCGCGGGTCACGCCGCGCACCACGCTCGCCGACTGCCTCCGGCACGACCTGCACCTGACCGGCACGCACCTCGGCTGCGAGCACGGCGTGTGCGGCGCCTGCACGGTGCTGCTCGACGGCGCGCCCGTGCGGAGCTGCCTGACGCTCGCGGTGCAGGCCGACGGCGCCGCCGTCGAGACAGTCGAGGGTCTTTCCGAACGGGACGGCAACGAGGCGGTCATGCATCCCCTGCAGGAGAAGTTCTGGCAGCACCAGGCGCTGCAGTGCGGGTTCTGTACGTCGGGTTTCCTGATGGCCGGCGTCGTCGCCGTCGAGGAGGAGCCGACGATGTCGCGGGAGCGGATCCGGGAGCGGCTGTCCGGCAACATCTGCCGCTGCACCGGCTACCAGCCGATCGTCGACGCGGTCGTGGAGTACTCCGAGGAGCGGAGCCGGCATGAGTGACAACACGACAGCCGTCGACACCTCGACGTGGGTCGGCCGGCGCGTACGGCGCGTCGAGGACCCGAAGATCCTGCTCGGTCGGGGGAAGTACGCCGACGACGTGACGCCGGCCCGCTGCCTGCACGCTGCGTTCGTCCGCGCGCCGCTCGCCCACGGAACGATCACCCGGCTCGACGCCGATGCAGCCCGCGCGCTCGACGGCGTACATGCGGTGTTCACGGCCGACGACGTCAACAAGGTGTGCCGGTCGTGGAAGGGCCTGCTCGACTGGCCCGGGCTGGTGTCCGGCGACCAGCGGCCGCTCGCCACCGGCAAAGTCCACTACGTCGGCGAACCGGTCGCGATCGTCGTCGCCGAGAGCAGAGCTGTCGCCGAGGATGCGCTCGAGCTGATCGAGGCGGAGTACGACGAGTTGCCCGCGGTCGTGGACTCGGTGGCGGCGGTGACGGCCACCTCGGGGTTCGTGCACGAGGAGCTCAGCACGAATCTCGCGTTCGAGGGCAACTTCGGCGGCGGCGATGTGGCCGCGGCGTTCGCGGCAGCGGACGAGATCGTCGAGGTCGGCATCTCCACCGCCCGGCATACCGCGACCGCGATCGAGCCGCGCGGCGCGGTCGCCGAGTTCGATCCGACCGCGCGATCGCTGACCGTGCGGCTGTCCACGCAGGCGCCGCACATGCTGCAGTCGACGTTCGCCGAACTGCTCGGCCTGCGCGAGTCGAATGTCCGGATCCTCACCGACGAGGTCGGCGGCGCGTTCGGCATGAAGGCGCACGTGTACCCGGACGAGCTCGCCACGTGTGTCGCGTCGATCCTGCTCGGCCGGCCGGTGAAGTGGATCCAGGACCGGGTGGAGGCGCTGCAGTCCGACACACAGTCTCGCGACGAACGCGTCTCGGTGGCGCTCGCGCTGTCCAAGGACGGCACGATCCTGGGCCTGCGCTCCGAGGTCGTCAGCGACGGCGGCGCGTTCTCCGTCTATCCGCGCAGCATGGTGACCGAGGGCGTCCAGGTAGCGACGATCATGCCCGGCCCGTACCGGGTCCCGGCGTACGCCGGACACCTGCGGGTCGCGATCACCAACAAGGCTCCGCTCGCGGTGTACCGCGGTGTCGGCCACCCGGTCGCGATCCTCGTGATGGAGGCGGTGCTCGACGAGGCCGCCCGGCGCCTGGCGATCGACCCTGCTGACCTGCGGCAACGCAACCTGATCGCGCCGGACGAGCTGCCATACACGTCGATCACCGGCCACGTCTACGACTCCGGCTCGCATCAGGAGGCCTTCGCCCGGCTGCTCGAGCGAGTCCCGGCGCGCGAACCGGCACCCGGCAGGCTGCTCGGCATCGGGCTGTCGTGCTTCGTCGAGGTCACCGCGCCCGGCGTCGCGTTCTACGGTGCCCGCGGCGCGCCGATCACCGCGCACGACCAGGTGGAGGTCCGCGTCGAGGCGGACGGCTCGGTGACCGTGCTGCTCGGTACGCCGGGTCAGGGGCAAGGCCTGCACACGACGGCCGCGCAGGTGGTCGCGGACCACCTCGGCGTCTCATTCGACCGCATCACTGTGATCTCCGGCGACACGAAGACCGTGCCCCACGGGACTGGGGTGTGGGCGTCCCGCTCCGCCGTGGTCAGCTCCGGCGCCGCGGCATCGGCCGCCCGCGAGGTGCGGGACCGGGTGCTGGCGATCGCGGGTCACCTCCTCGAGATCGATCCGAGTGACCTCGAACTGACGGACGGGTCGGTGCGCGTCAGCGGCGTACCGACTGTGCGGATGGGAATCCAGGAGGTCGCCGAGGCCGCGCACTGGCGCACGCACAAGCTGCCGGAGGAACTGCGGATCGGGCTGTCGGTGGTCGGTGAGTACGTCGGCCCGAACGTCACCTTCAACAACGGCGCGCACGCGGCGGTGGTGGAGGTCGAGGAGGACACCGGCATCGTTCACCTCGTCGACTACTACTGCGTCGAGGACTGCGGTGTCCTGATCAACCCGACCATCGTGGACGGCCAGGTCCGCGGCGGCGTCGTACAGGGCGTCGGCGGTGCGCTGTATGAACGGCTGTACTACGACGAGAACGGGCAGCTACTGACCTCCACGCTGCTGGACTACCTGCTGCCGACGGGTCCGGAGCTGCCGGACATCGACGTCACGCACATCCAGACTCCGAGCCCGAACACCAAGCTCGGCACGAAAGGCGCAGGCGAGGCGGGCGCGGCAGGCGCGCCGGCCGCCGTACACAACGCGGTCAACAACGCGTTGGCGCAACGGAACGCTCGCGTGTGGCACCAACCGATCACACCGGAACGGGTGCTGCGCGCTCTGGACGAGGCCGCGGGGGCGAAGTGGCCGGACGACCCGGACACACCGAGCCTCCCACCCCTACCCACTCTCCAGAAAGGACAGTGATGTCCGGGAGCGAGTTACTTCTCACCACGTTCAACGGCCTCAGTTTCGCCGGTCTGCTCTTCCTCGTCGCCAGCGGCTTCACGCTGATCTTCAGCCTGATGGGCGTACTCAACCTGGCGCACGGCACCTTCTACCTCTGGGGCGGCTACCTCGGCCTGGTCACGCTCGGCGCGACCGGCAGCTGGCTGTTGGCACTCCTGGTCGGGGCGCTCGGCGTCGCGGTCGGCGGCGGCATCCTCGAGCGCGTCGTCTATCGGCGGGTCCGTGGGATGGAACTGTCCGAGGTCCTGCTGTCGGTCGGCATCTCACTCGTGCTCGCCGACCTCGCGCTCGCCCAGTTCGGCGGCGACTCGCTCACCATCGACCCGCCGGACGCGCTCGCCGGCAGTGTCGCGATGGGTGAGGTCGTCGTGCCGAAGTTCCGGATCGCCGTGATCGTCGCCGCCATCGTTGTCGCGATCGGGCTGTGGGTGCTGCTCAAGCGCACCAAGGTCGGCGCGATCATCCGTGCCGGTGTCGACGACGAGGAGATGCTCGACGCGCTCGGCGTCAACGTACGGCGGGTCGCGGCCGGCGTGTTCGTGCTCGGAGCGTTGCTGGCCGGAGCGAGCGGCGTCGTCGGCGGCGTGTTCTTCGGCCTCTATCCCGGCGCGGACGCCGAGATGCTGCTGTTCGCGCTGGTGGTCGTCGTGGTCGGTGGGCTCGGCAGCCTGCAGGGCGCCGTACTCGGCGGTCTCGCGGTCGGCCTGGTCTACAGCTTCGGTGTGACGCTGGCGTCCGACCTCCTGTACTTCATCCTGTTCGGCCCGATGCTGCTCGTGCTCGTCGTGCGGCCGCGCGGACTTCTCGGAGGGCGGCACTGATGTCCAGAAAAGCAGCTGTGCTCGTCGCCCTCGCGATCCTCGGCCTGTTGGTCCCGTACGTCACCGGCCAGTACTGGGTCGGCATCGCCACCGAGGCGATCATCTTCGCGATCGTCGCACTCGGCCTCAACGTCCTCATCGGCCACGCCGGGCTCGTCTCGGTCGGTCACGCCGGGCTGTTCGCGGTCAGCGCGTACACCGCGGCGCTGACCCAGACCCGCTACGACCTCGGCTTCCTCACGTCCGCGCTGGTCGCGGTGCTGGTCACCATCGGCGTCACCGCGATCTTCGCGATCGCCGCCGTACGCACCTCCGGCATGTACTTCCTGATGATCACCCTCGCCACCGGCATGCTCATCTGGGGCCTCGCGCACCGGTACTCGGCGCTGACCGGCGGTGAGAACGGGGCGCTGTCCGGCGTCCGGCCCGACGGCTTCAGCGAGTACTACCAGTACTACTGGCTCGTGCTCGCGGTGTTCGTGGTGGTCGCGGCCGCGCTGTGGCTGTTCCTCCGGTCCAGCGCCGGGATCCGCATCCGCGGCACCCGTGACAGCGCCACCCGGATGACCAGCATCGGCTACGCGCCGTCCGGGCAGCGGTTCGTGGCATACCTCGCGTCCGGCGCGGTCACCGCGATCGCCGGAGTGTTGTACGCCGGCTACTACCCGGTGGTCAGCCCGTCGACCGCCCACCTGTCCACGTCGATCCTGTTCATGCTGATGGTGATCGTCGGCGGCTCCGGCATGTTCCTCGGCCCCGCACTCGGCGCGATCCTGCTGACGGTGATGCGGGCCGCGGTGTCCACGGAGACCCCGCGCTGGCCGACCGTCATGGGCATCCTCCTGATCGTCGTGGTCCTGTTCGCCCGCAACGGCATCACCGGCACCGTCGCACAGTGGCTGAAGTCCCGGCGGGCCAAGAAGCTCGCGGCCACCGTCGCCGTTGCCGGCGCGCTGACCGCGTGTGCGCCCGCTCTCGCCAACGACACCGATGCGAACCGGACGACCGGTCCGATCACCGTCGGGTACGTCGACAGTCTGTCCGGCGCACTAGCCGGAGCCGGGCAGGACATGTTGCAGGGCACCCAGCTCTGGCTCGCCGAGCACGGCAACAAGATGGCAGGCCGGGACGTCAACCTGCTCGTCGAGGACGACCAGGGGTCGACGGAGACCGGCGTACAGGTCACCAAGCGGCTCGTCGAGCAGAAGCAGGCCGATCTGGTGATCGGCCCGCTGGCCGGCAACGTCGGCGTCGCGCTCGGCCGCTACGTCACCACCACCCAGGTGCCGTTGGTCTACCCGATCCCCACCAGCGACATCTTCGTGCACGACTCGTATCCGAACGTCTTCCCGCTCACCGGCACCGCACCGCAGTTCAACGTGCCGCTCGGCACCTGGGCCGCGGAGGCGGGACACAAGAAGGTCGTCACGATCTGCTCGGACTACACGTTCGGGCAAGAGGTGTGCGGCGGGTTCGCCAGTGGCCTCAGCGCGTCGGGCGGCTCGCTGGCCGGACAGCTGTGGCCGCCGCTGGGCAGTTCCGACTTCGCGCCGTTCATCTCACAGCTGCGCCAGTCCGACGCGGACGCCGTGTTCGTCGGGTTGATCGGCGCGGACAGCGTCAAGTTCCTCAAGGCGTGGCGCGACTTCGGCATGGACGGGCGGATGACGCTGCTCGGCTCCGACCCGTCGTTCGACCAGGCGGTACTGCGGGGTGTCGGCAAGTCCGCGATGGGTCTGGTGTCGATCGGGCACTACGCGGAGGGCCGTGACTCGCCGGCGTCCGGCAAGTTCGCCGCCGCGTTCCAGAAGAAGTACGGCAAGCTGCCGAGCTACTACGCGGCGAGCGGCTACCTCGCCGCCGACTGGACCGCGCGCGCCCTCGAGGCGAACGGCGGGAAGGTCGGTGACGCGACCGACTTCGTCCACAAGCTGCGGACGATCTCCTACACCGACAGCGTGTTCGGCCCGATCAAGGTCGACGACCGCGGCCAGCCCGTCTACACGGTGTACCTGCGCAAGGTGAAAGCGGGCCCCGGCGGGCTGCCGTGGAACACGGTCACCGAAGAATTCCCCGACGTCGGCGCCACCGGCGGACTGTCCTACGACGAGTACCTGAGCCGGCCCGTGTTCTCCCGCGAGTTCCAAGGGGTGACCCCATGACTCTCACACTGACCAGCGTCGGCCGCGAGTACGGCGGCCTGCGCGCCATCGATGACGTGACGTTCGAGGTGCGGTCCGGCGAACGAGTCGGCGTGATCGGCCCGAACGGCGCAGGCAAGACCACCCTGTTCCGGGTGATCGCGGGCGGCGAGCGAGCCAGCAACGGCAACCTGAAGTTCAACGGCCGCGACATCTCCCGTACGCCGGCCCGCCGCCGCGCCCGGATGGGCATCGGCCGCACCTTCCAGATCACCGAGTTGTTCACGACGCTGACCGTCGCGGAGAACCTGCGGCTCGCCGCGCGTGGCCGGCCGCTCGACGAGGTGGTCGAGCGGTTCGGGCTCGGCGAGTGGCTGGACACCGAGGTCGCCGACCTCGGCTACGGGCAGCAGCGCATGGTCGAGCTGGCCGTCACGTTCGCGACCGGTGCGTCCGTCCTGCTGCTGGACGAACCCGCGGCCGGCCTCGGAGCAGGTGAGCGGGTGATCATCTCCAAGGCGATCAGCGACCTGCCGAACGACGTGACCGTGCTGCTGATCGAGCACGACATGGACCTCGTGCTCGGGCTCGTCGACCGGGTCCTGTGCCTGTCCAACGGAAAGCTCGTCGCGGACGCGCCGGCCGGCGAGATCCGGTCGCACGCGGCGGTCCGCGAGGTGTACCTCGGAAGGGGTGACGACGAATGAGCACCTTCACGGTGAGCGGGCTGTCCGCCGGCTACCAGGGACATCCGGTGATCTCCGATGTCGCGCTGACCGTCGCGCAGGGCGAGGCGGTCGCACTCGCCGGCCGCAACGGTATGGGCAAGACCACGACACTCAAAGCGTTGATGGCCCTGTCGTCGCCGCGCGTCACGGCCGGCAGTATCCGATTCGGACAGACGGAGTTGGCCGGGCGTAAGCCGCACGACGTCGCAAGGGCCGGGATCGGTTACGTGCCGCAGGGTCGGCGGATCTTCCCGAGCCTCACCGTCAGCGAGCACCTCGACGTGGTCGCCCGGCCTGGGCACTGGACGGTGAAGAAGGTGCATGACCTGTTCCCGCGGCTCGCGGAACGGTCCAGTCACCGCGCGGGCACGCTGTCCGGCGGCGAGCAGCAGATGCTCGCGATCGCGCGGGCGCTGATGACCAACCCTCGGCTGCTGCTGCTCGACGAGCCGAGCGAAGGGCTCGCGCCCCGAGTGGTCCGGCAGGTCGGCGACATCATCCGGCTGCTGCACGACAGCGGGGTCGGCGTACTGATCGCCGAGCAGGACCTTTCCATGGTGCGGCGGGTCTCCGACCGCGTGTACTTCATCGACCGCGGCAGCGTCGCCGCCGAGCTACCCACCAGTGAGCTGTCCGAACGGGACGACCTGCTCGACCTCTACCTCGGCGTGTGACGGGAAGGAACAAGTCGTGAAGACGATCAACCATTACATCGGCGGCGGGCCCGTCGCCGAGGCGCCGCCTGTCTGGACGGACGTCCACGACCCCGCACTCGGCGCAGTGTCCGGCCGGGTCGCGCTCGGCGGGGGCGAGGCGATCACGCACGCCGTCCGGGTCGCCGGCGACGCGCAGGCCGAGTGGGGCACGGCGTCTCTCGGCAGGCGGCAGCAGGTGCTGCTGGACTTCGTCCGGCTGGTGCAGGAGAACCGCGACGCGCTCGCGGCGACCATCACGTCCGAGCACGGCAAGACGCTCGCCGACGCGCAGGGCGAGATCAACGCCGGTCTTGACGTGGCGAAGTTCGCCGCCGGCATCCCGCACCTGATGAAGGGCGAGTTCAGTGAGAACGTGTCGCGCGGCGTCGACACGTACTCGATCCGGCAGCCGCTCGGCGTGGTGGCGGGCATCACGCCGTTCAACTTTCCCGTCATGGTGCCGATGTGGATGTTCCCGATCGCGGTGGCCTGCGGCAACGCGTTCGTCCTGAAGCCTTCGGAGAAGGACCCGTCGGCATCGAACGAGCTGGCCGCACTGGCTGAGCGGGCCGGTCTGCCGCCGGGTGTGCTGAACGTCGTACACGGCGGAGCCGACGCGGTGAACTCGATCCTGACGCACCCGGACATCGCTGCGGTGAGCTTCGTCGGATCGACTCCGGTGGCCAGGCACGTGTACGAGACCGCCGCGGCGCACGGGAAACGCGTGCAGGCGCTGGGCGGCGCGAAGAACCACCTCGTGGTGCTTCCGGACGCGGACCTCGACGCGGCCGCCGACGCATTGGTGTCGGCCGCGTACGGGTCGGCGGGAGAGCGCTGCATGGCGATCTCGGTCGCCGTCGCGGTCGGCGACATCGGCGACGCGCTGCGGGAGAAGCTGGTCACCAGGATCGGCAAGCTGTCCGTGGTGGACGGTCGAGTGACGGGCGCGGACATGGGCCCGCTGGTGACGGCGGAACATCTCGACAAGGTGCGTGGGTACGTCGCCGCGGGCGTCGAGGCCGGCGCGGACCTGGTCGTGGACGGCCGGGCCGCCGAGTTGCCGACCGAGGGCTACTTCCTGGCGCCCACCCTGTTCGACCACGTCGACGAGTCGATGTCGATCTACCGCGACGAGATCTTCGGGCCGGTGCTGGTCATGCTCCGGGCCGACAGCCTCGACGAGGCGATCGGGCTGGTGAACGCGAACGAGTACGGCAACGGCGTGTCCGTGTTCACCCGGGACGGCGTGGCCGCGCGGCGGTTCCAGCACGCCGTGCAGGTCGGCATGATCGGCCTGAACGTCCCGATCCCGGTGCCCATCCCGTACTTCCCGTTCGGTGGCTGGAAGAAGTCCCTGTTCGGCGACGCGGGTCAGTACGGCGAGGACGGCGTACGGTTCTTCACCCGTCGCAAGGTCGTGACCAGTCGCTGGGCCGAGACCGGCGGCGGACTCGACCTGCGCTTCCCGGGGGCGGCGGCCTCGTGAAGCTGACTCATGCGTTCGACGTGCGGCTGCCGGTGGACGAGGCGTGGCAGGTGCTCACGGACCTGGAGCGGATCGCCCCGTGCATGCCGGGTGTCAGCCTGACCGACACCACCGATGACGTGTATCGCGGCGGCCTGAAGGTGAAGGTTGGCCCGATCGCGGCGACGTACGAGGGCGAGGCCCGGTTCGTCGAACGGGACGTCGAGGCACGGACGGTGGTGTGGCACGCGACGGGTCGTGAGACCCGAGGCAAGGGCGGTGCGTCGGCCACTGTCACCATGCAGTTGGAGCCGGGCGCGGCGGGCACCCACGTCGCGGTCGCCACGGAGATGTCGATCTCGGGCCGCCTGGGTCAGTTCGGCCGGGGCGTGATCGGCGAGGTCAGCAACGGTCTGCTGAGCCAGTTCGTCACGAACCTGGAGAAGGAGATCGCCGGCGAACGGCGCCCGAGCGCGGTCACGCCACGTACCGCGGCGGCGCCCACCAGCCTGAACGGCGCCACTTCGACGCCGAAGAAGGTGGTCACGAACCTAGCTGAGGAGCCCTGGCCGGACGACGCCCCGGCCAGGGCTGTCGGCTGTTCCGCCAACGGCTCCGGGGGCGTCCCGGCGGAACAATCCCTCGACGTTCTCCGCGCTGTGGCGCTGCCGATGGCCAAGCGAGTGGGGCCCGTCGTGGCTCTGTTGGCGGGTCTGGTGCTGCTGATCCGACGGCTTCGGCGATGATCGTGGCGTGTCCGAAGTGAGTGGGAAGCCCACCGTGCCAGCTGTCGCCCGAGCCGCCCGTGCCCTGGAGGTGGTGTCGGACGCGCCGAACGGCCTGACCCTCAGCGAGATCGCCCGCGCCATCGGGGCGCCGAAGAGCAGCTGCCTCTCGGTCTGCACCACCCTCGTCGAGTCCGGGCTTCTCGTGCGCTCCGGCACCGGCCACTACCTGCTCGGCTGGAAGGTCGTCCAGCTGGGCCGCGCCTACCTGGCCCGCTCCGACATCGCCACGGAGTTCCGCCGGGTGGATGCAGAGCTGGGCCTGCTCCCGGAAGACACCATCCTGCTGTCCATCCTCGACGGCAGAAACGTGCTGTACGTCGGCACCCGACACGGCACCCGCCCGGTGGCGGTGCACTACGAGATCGGCATGCGGCTGCCTGCCCACTGCACCGCCAGCGGCAAGTCCCTGCTCGCCGCTCTGCCCGTCTCCGAACTCGACGTCCTGTACGCCGACAACCAGTTCGACGTACTGACCCAGCACAGCATCGCCAACAGGTCCAACCTGAACTGCGACCTCGACAACGTCCGCACCCGCCTCTACGCCATCGACGACGAGGAGACCGCGCTGGGCATGATCTGTGTCGGTGCCGCCGTCACAGACGGCTCCGGCCGCCCGGTGGGTGCCCTGAGCGTGAGCATGGTCAAAGCGGCGGTGGACCAGCACCGCGGCAAGCAGGCCGCCGAGTCGCTGCTCCGGATGGCGCACGCGCTGACCGCCCGCCTCGGCGGCCCGGTGCATGCTCCGGTCACTGTCGACTCAGTCCCACTGAAGAACCGCCGCTCCTGACCGACTCCGCTACCGCAGCGTCCACGGCCGGAGCTTCTCGGGGTTGCGCACGGCCCAGATGTGCGTGATCCGGCCGGCTGCGATGTCGAACGCGTACACGGTCACGATCACGCCGTCCTGCTCGGCGACCAGACCGGGCTGGCCGTTGACCGTACGCTCCAGGATCGTCAGGCCGGCGTGCCTGTCGGCGAGCTCGACGAGGCCGCGCGCGAGCTGCCCGGCGCCTTCGAACGGGCGGCGCACGGTGGTGGCGAGGCCCCCGCCGTCGCCGGTTGCGGTGACATCGGGGTCGAGGAGGCCGACGAGGGCATTGATGTCCTTGGCTTCCCAGGCCTGCTTGAAGTTCCTGACGATGGCGGCCTGCTCGGCGGTCGGGGGTGGCGGTGTCTGCGAGGTCCGGATGCGCCGGCGGGCCGACGAGGCCAGTTGCCGGCAGGCCACCGGCGTACGGCCGACGATGTCGGCGACTTCGGCGAACGGGTAGCCGAAGACGTCGTGCAGGATGAAGGCGACGCGCTCGGCCGGCGTCATCGCTTCGAGTACGACGAGGAAGGCCATGCCGATCGACTCGTCGAGGGTGATGCGGTCGGCCGGGTCGGTGGTGGTGCCTTCCGCAGGCGCGGGCAGGGGCTCGGGGATCCAGTCGCCGACGTAGTTCTCCCGGCGGGCTCGTGCCGAGTTGAGCACGTTGAGGCAGATGCGGCTCGCGACCTTGGTCAGCCAGGCGCCGGGGGAGTCGATGGCCTGTTGCTGCTGTGGGGACAGGGCGTACCAACGGGCGTAGGTCTCCTGCACGGCGTCCTCGGCTTCGGCGAGCGAGCCGACGAGCCTGTACGCGAGGTTGATCAGCTGACGCCGCTCGCTCATGATCGCGCTCAGACTCTGATCGGGTCGGTCGATGGTCATGGTGTCGCGGGCTCCTTCGGTTGCGCCTGTCCTCACCACTCCGACAAATCAGCGCCCCCGAATGTGACGTCGCCTCACATTCCCGGCGCGTGCCTTGTCGGACCGGGTGAGACACCATCCCGCACACCGGAAGGAAGACCTCACATGTCCACGCCGATCACCACCGCCGTCACGACGGAGCAGGACACCATCGAGTCGCGTCTGCCCGACCTCACCAAGCTGTTCCCCGAGCTGGCAAAACTCTCCGGAGCCGCGCGCAGCGCCGTACGGAACGGGCCGGTTCCGCAGGCCACCATCAACCTGATGCTGCTCCGCGGCGCGCAGATCGTTGGCAGCACCTACCACTCCATCGCGATGACCGACAACCTGCGCAAAGCGGGGGAGACCGACCAGCGCATCACCGCCGTCGCGACCTGGCAGGACGCCCCGTTCTTCACCGACGCGGAACGGGTCGCACTGGAGATCATCGAGGCCGTCCTCACCCCGAACCCGTTCGGCGAACGCGTCCCCGACGAACTGTTCGCCAGAGCCTCCGCCCTGTACGACGACGAGGAGCTCTGGATCCTCACCATGGCCATCGGCCACTTCGGGATGTTCGTCCCGGTCGCCCTCATCGCCAAGCCCATCCCCGGCAGACCCATCGGCAAGAACTACAGCAGGTAACACCAACAGCCTCAGCCTGGTTCAGTTGTCGCGCTCGTTGGCCGGCTCGACTCGCGGACGATGATGTCGTGCGCGACGGTGTAGACGCGGGCCGGGTCCCGGTTGCCCTCGATTCTGCTGATCAAGGCCTCGAATGTCTTGTCCGCAAGGAGATCCAGGTCGGTGGCAACACTGCTCAGACTGGGGGACAGGTAGCGTCCGTCGATGATGTTGTCCCAGCCGATCACGGCCACGTCCTCAGGCACCCGGACCTGGTGCTCGATGAAGGTCCGGATGGCGCCGATCGCCAGCAGATCGCTGGCGCAGACCAACGCGTCGATCTCGCCGATCCGGGGCAGTAGCTGCTCGGCCACCGCCGAACCCGACTCCCGGCTGTAGCGGTCGCAGCGGAGCAACCAGTCGTCGCGGCTCTCCAGGTCCAGCTCCCGCACCGCGGCGCGGTAGCCCTCGAGTCGTAACTGGCCGACGCTCGACGGCCGGGACGGATTGCCACCGACGTACGCGATCCGCCGCCGGCCGCCGTCGGCCAGATGCCGGACGACATCCCGGGCAGACTGCTCGTTGTCGATCGCGACGTAGTCCGCGGTGCCCTCACTCAGGTGCTCGCCGAGCAGCACCATCGGGGTGAACCGGCTCATGTCCGCCATCCGTCGCGGATCCACCGCCAGCGGGCTGTAGATCACCCCGTCGATGCTGTGGCCCGGATATCCGCCGGCGGCGCGCAGCTCGTGCTCGTCGCTGCGCCCGGTTTCGTCCGTGAAGACGGCGTACCCGTGCCGTTCCCCAGCCATGATCAAGGCGTGCGCCAACGCGCCCAGGTACGGCTCGTCGATCCGTGGTACGGCGAGGGCAACGATGTTGCTGCGGCCGCTCTGCAGTTGCCGTCCGACCAGTGACGGGGTGTAGCCCAGTTCGGCGATGGCGGCCTTGACCCGGGCCCGGGTCTCGGCCTTCACGTGCCGCCGTTCGTGGACCACGTTGGTCACGGTCTTCAACGACACCCCGGCCAGCTCCGCGACGTCCTTCAGCCGGGCCGGACGACCCGGTAGGCCGTTCTCAGGCGTCATCGTTGTCCCTTCGACTACCTCAGCCACATCTTGACAGAGCCCACGAGCCCGGTCAGCATACTTCTAACGTTAGAACTTCTAACGTTAGAAACGCTTCCGATGCAGTGCAACCGCCGACAGGGAAGTGGGCTCGTGAAGAAGATCGCGTACGTCGCCTCGATCATGCTGACCACCGGAGCACTCTTCGCCAGCGCGGCCTGCACCGGCGGCGCTGGGGGCGCCGGGTCCGGAACCGTCGAGCAGGACACCGGCAGCCGGCAGGAGATCCGGTACATGATCGGGCAGCCGGAGGATCCGGCGGATCTGGAGTTGATCAAGTCCGACCTGAAGACGTTCGAGTCGAAGAACCGGGGCATCACGGTGAAGCTCGACGTCATTCCGAGCGAGAACGTCCGGACCGTCCTGCAGACCCAACTGCGCTCCGGTGAGGGTCCCGACGTCTTCGGATACGACACCGGACCGGGCTTCGCCGGCGCACTGGCCAAGGCAGGGCTGGTGTACGACCTGACCAGTGCCTACGCCGAGCACAAGTGGCCGATCTACGACTTCGCCAAGAAGCGCGTCACCTTCGACGGCAAGATCGTCGGCGTGCCGAGCCAGATCGAGGAAGTCGGCATCTTCTACAACAAGACGCTGTTCGCGAAGCACGGGATCGCCCAACCGCAGAATCTCGCCGACCTGACCGCCGCGGCCGAGAAACTCAAGCAGAACAACGTCGTCCCGTTCGCCGTCAGCGACAAGGAAGGCTGGCAGGGCGGCCATCTGCTCAGCATGTCGCTGTCCAGCGCGGTCGGATCGAAGGGTATGGACGACCTGCTCAACGGCCGTACGTCGTGGAACACCCAGCCGGTGGTGGATTCGCTGGCGGTCTGGAAGCAGTGGAACGACAAGGGTCTGCTGACTCCGTCACCGGCAGCGGTCAGCTACGACAACGCGAACGCGCTGTTCTACTCCGGCAAGGCTGCCATGGACCCGACCGGCAGCTGGCTGGCCCTGGACATCGAGCGGAACGCCAAGTTCGACGTCGGCTTCATTCCGTTCCCGGCCCAGGACGGATCGGGCATCTTCAGCGGCGGTCTCGGGGCGGGCACGTTCGTCTCCGCGTCGACCACGAAAGCGGACGCGTCGATCAAGTTCCTGGACTATCTGCTCACCGCCGAACACGGCCGCTGGGCCGCCGAGAAGCTGCAGGACATCCCTGCCTATCCCATCGACACCGCCGGCATGAAGGCGTCGCCGTTGTTCAAGCAGGTCCTGGACGACTCGGCCAAGATCGCCGACGGCACCGGTGACTTCGGGTACAACATCGACGTTCTGACCACTGACGTCTTCAACAACGCCATGTGGAAAGGCATCCAGGGCATCCTCAGCGACCAGTCCGATCCGGCGAAGGTCGCCGCCCAACTGCAGACGGCGTACGAGAAGTCGGCGAAATAGGATGGGTGCCGTCAGCAACGTTCCTGCGGTCACTCGCAGGGCCCAGGCGCGACTCGGCATCCTGCTGGCGCTTCCGGTGGCGGTGATCACGGCGGTGTTCTTCGTGTTCCCGATGGTCAACGCGCTCTACTACTCGGTGGTCGACTTCGACGGCCTCGATCCGACACCGCCGTTCGTCGGGCTGAGCAACTTCACCGAGATGTTCACCGACTCCGCGACCTGGCACGCGCTGGGGAACAACGCGATCTGGATCGGGATCGGCACCGCTGCGCCGATGATCATCGGACTGCTGGTGGCCGTCCTGATCTGGTCCAGTCGCGGCGGTGGAGCGGCGTACCGGCTGCTGTTCTTCCTGCCGTTCATGCTGCCTGGGGTGGCGATCGGCATCGTTTGGGGCTGGATCTACGACCCGGTCAACGGCTGGATCAACCGGGTGCTCGGGGCTGTCGGTCTCGGAGGCTGGAGCCGCGGCTGGCTCGGGGATCCGGACACCGCGATCTTCGCCGTGCTCGTCACCGCGATCTGGGCGACCTGCGGCTTCGTCATCATGATCATCCTGTCCGCGCTGCGCAACGTCGACGTGGAACTCGTCGACGCCGCCCGGATCGACGGCGCGAATGCCGGCCAGCGGCTGTGGCACATCCTGTTGCCGCAGATCATGCCGGTCTTCCTGATGGTTCTGACCCTGACTCTGGTCGGTGGGTTCAGCGTCTTCGACATCATCTTCATCATGACCGGCGGTGGACCGGCCGATGCCACCGAGGTGCTCGGGACGTACGCGTACTCGAGCGCGTTCCAGCTCAACCGGATCAGCTACGGCACTGTGCTGGCGCTGCTGATCACGGTCCTGGCGGTGCCGTTCACCATCATGCTGAACCGTCTTCAGCGACGGCTCTCGCTGCAAGGGCTGGGGGCTTGATGGCCGATCTGCCTGTCGCCGTCTCCGGCCGCACTCGATCCAGCGAGCAGTTGGAGTTCCGCCGGCATGCGGTCCGCCGGTCCACGGATCTCGCCGTCCGCCACCTGGCGCTGATCGCGATGGCGGCGTTGACGCTGTTCCCGGTGCTGTTGATCATCTCCACGGCACTCAAGACACCGCAGGACGTGCGTAGCGATCCGTTCGGATTGTTCTCGTCGTTCTCACTGGAGAATCTGCGCTCGGCCTGGACCGTCGGGCGGTTCAGCAGCTATCTGCTGGACAGCGTGCTGCTGACTGTGCCCAGTACGGCGGTGGTGATCGTGATCTCGACGATGGCCGGCTACGCCTTCGCCCGATTGCCTTTCCCGGGGCGGACGGTCGCCTTCTATCTCGTCGTACTCGGGCTGCTGGTGCCCTTCTTCACCTACATGATCCCGCTGTACTTCCAGCTCCGGTCGATGGGCCTGCTGGACAGCCTGGTCGGCGCGAACCTCGTGCTGATCTCGACCAACCTGTCGTTCGGGACGTTCTTCATGCGGGCCTTCTTCTCCGATCTGCCCGAAGAGCTGGAGCAGGCGGCGCGAATCGACGGCGCCTCCGAGAGCCGCATCTTCGCGCAGGTGATGGTGCCGATGGTGAGCTCGGGTGCCGCCGCGCTGGCGGTCTTCACGTTCCTGAGCAACTGGAACAATTTCCTGGTGCCGTTGCTCTACCTGCCCAGCGGGAAGTACCGGCCCCTCACGGCCGGTCTGTACAACTTCACCGGCGGCCGCTCGATGGACATCGGGCCACTGGCGGCCGGCACCTTGATCACCATCGTCCCGGTGATCGTGATCTTCGTCGTCCTCCAACGCCAAGTCACGCAGGGATTCATGTCCGGCGCCGTCAAGGGCTGACTCACCGCACAACGCAGTTCCGAAGGAGACCTATGCCATCCCTGGTCAGATTCAGCTCACCTCGCGTCGCGGAGGTCGTGCCCGACATCGAGCGCACCCCGCAACCGGACGAGGTCCTGATTCGTACGTTGTACTCCGGCATCTCCGCGGGCACCGAACTGACGGCGTACCGCGGCAGCAACCCGTATCTGAACAAGCGATGGAACGACGACTCCCGGCTCTTCGTCGAGGGCGACACATCGATCAGCTACCCCGTCGACGGTTGGGGGTACGAGGAGGTCGGCGAGGTCGTCTCGCTCGGCGCCGCGGCTGACGGCGTCAACGTCGGAGACGTGATCTGGGGGACCTGGGGACATCGCAGCCAGACGGTCAAGAAGGCGGCCTGGGCTACGCAGCGGATCCTGGCCGCCGGCGTTGATCCGCGGGTCGGAATCTTCAGCCAGATCGGTGGGATCGCGCTGAACCTGGTGCTGGACGCCGACATCCACATCGGCGAGACGGTCGCGGTCTTCGGCCTCGGCGTACCCGGGCAACTGGCCGCTCAGTTGGCCCGGCTGAACGGCGGCCGGGTGATCGCGGTTGACGGGCTCCCTGCCCGCCGTCAACTGGCGCTGGACCTCGGCGCCGATGGTGTGCTCGATCCCGCTGACGGTGGGATCGCCGAGCGGATCCGTGACCTGACCGAAGGCCGCGGCGCCGATGTATGCCTGGAGGTGTCGGGCAGCTACCACGCCCTGCACGAGGCGGTTCGGTCGGTCGCGTACAGCTCCCGGGTCTGCGTCGCCGGCTTCATGCAAGGCGAGGGTGCGGGCTTGCGGCTGGGGGAGGAGTTCCATCACAACCGAGTGTCGCTGATCGGCTCGCAGATCTCGGGCGTCGCGCCGGCCTTGCAGCATCGCTGGAACTACGACCGACTGGCGAGGACCGCGATCCAGCTCGCCTCGGACAAGCGGCTGAACGTGACCGACCTGATCACGCACACCGTGCCGATTGCTCAAGCCGCGGAGGCCTTCCAGATGCTCGATGAACGTCCGCAGGATGCGCTGCAGGTCGTGCTCAGCTTCGACCAGGAGGTGAACTCATGAGCTTCCGGCTTGCGGCCGCGGAGCTGACGTTGCCCGGCGAGACGTTGGAGAAGAAGTTCGCCTTCGTGCGGACGGTCGGCTTCGACGGGATCGAACTGTCCGCCCGTGGCGACGGGATCTTCGGAGCGCGGATCGACGAACTGCGACGGGCCCGCGATGCCGGCGTACTGATGCCGACCGCGGTCGTCCACATGGACCACTTCATCGGAGACTTCGATGCCGACCGTCGCCGCGATGCGATCGAGCAGCTCAAGCTCCAGTTGAGCACGATCGTGGCGGCGGGCGGCACCGGCATCGTCTCGCCGCACGCCTTCGGTCTGTTCTCCCGACGGTTGCCGCCGTTCGTCCCGCCGCGCTCGGTGGAGGATTCCCGGGCGGCGCTGGTCGAGGCTTTGCGTGAGGTGGGTGAGCATGGCGAGTCCGTGGGTGCGAAGGTCTACCTGGAACCGTTGAACCGGTTCGAGGACTTCGTGATCAACCAGCTGGCCGATGCGGTCTCGGTGGTAGAGGAGGTCGGATCGCCCGGCGTCATGATCACCGCGGACACCTTCCACATGTCCATCGAGGAAGCCCGCGTCGGCGAGTCGATCAGGCAGGCCGCTTCGCTGATCGGCCACGTCCAGCTCGGCGACAGCAACCGCCTGGAGCCCGGTGCCGGCCACTACGACTGGCCAGAAACCCTGCGGGCCCTGGAAGCCATCGGCTACAGCGGCTGGCTGGCCATGGAATGCGGTCTCAGCGGCCCAGTCGACCAGGTCTTACCAAGGGTCGCCAAGCTGCTCTCACGCTGACCATCTTGTTGTTCTAAGCAACAAAAAGGAGGCGACGGCGCTTTCCTTCCGGTTGAAGTTAATGCGGGTCCGCGACCCTGTCAACCCCTGGGGCGAGTGGTTGACAGGCGCGGTGGGGGGAATTAACTTCAGCTGGAAGTAAAGCCGCTGACCCCCGACAAGGTGAGGCGTGTGACCGACCGTCTGAATGTGCTGGTCGTCATGGCTGACGAGCAGAGCTGGAACACGATGGGCTGGACCGGCAACCCCGCGGCGCGGACGCCGTACCTGGATGAGCTGGCGGGGGAGTCGACCGTCTTCGACGCGTGCTACACGCCGTTCCCGTTGTGCTGCCCGGCGCGGACGAGTCTGTGGACCGGTCTGATGCCGCGGCACCACGGCGTACTGGGGAACTGGCGGCCGATCGAACCACAGTTGCGTACGGCGGGGGTCGCGCAGGCCTTCGCCGCCGCGGGCTATCACACGCACTACAACGGCAAGTGGCACGTTCCCGGTACGACGCCGGAGCGGATGGGGTGGGCGGACAGCAGTGCGATTCCCGCCGTACTGCGTGGTCAGGATCGTGGCCGGTACATCGAGGAGTACCGGTCCTGGGCGGGCGAACGGGGGTACGCGTTCGACCCGGACCACATCGAGAACCTCACCGCACCCGACCTCGAGGCGCTGGCCGAGCGGCCGTACGCGACATCGAGCGTTCCACTGGAGTCGTTCCTCGAGAACTGGCAGTGCGACCGCTTCCTGGCCGGGCTCGATCAGCGTCCCGCGGACAAGCCGTGGCTGGCCGTGTGCTCGTTCAACGCACCGCACTTCCCGATGCTCGTCCCGAGCCCTTACGACAAACTCATCGATCGCAACCAAGTCCGGCTCCCCGAGAGCTGGTCGACGGGTACGGCGACCAAACCGCGCGAGGTGCGGGAGTCGCACTTCGCCCGCGACTTCGAGGGCCTCACCGAGCAGGACTGGATCGAGGTCACCAGCCACTACCTCGGACTGTGCGCACTCGTCGACAGCCAGTTCGGCCGGATCCGCCAGTACCTGGAGGACGCCGGCGAGTGGGACCGGACGGTCGTCGTCTTCACCTCCGACCACGGCGACCTGATGGGCGCCCACCGGCTGATGGAGAAGGGTCACTGGTTGCACTACGAGGAAGACCTCCGGGTGCCGTTGATCGTGCGTCACCCGGACGGCCGGCAGAGCCGCAACGCCAACTTCGTGTCGCTGTGCGACATCGGACCGACCCTGACCGAGGTCGCCGGGGTGCCCTGGCACGAATCACATGACGGGCGTTCGTTCGCGGCGATGCTCGGCACCGACTCGGCCGCACCGACGCGCGACTATGTGACCGCCGAGACGATGCTGCACGACGGGCGTCCCGGTGGGAACGGAGATCCGTTCCATGCAAGAGATTGGCAGTACCCGAGAGACAGTCTGAACCTGTCCGTCCGCACCGCGGATCATCGCTACATCTTCCGGTCTCACGACGAGGCCGAGCTGTACGACCTTGCTGCCGACCCCTGGGAGCAGCACAACATCGCGGCCACGGCCGAGGGAGCACCGACGGCGGCGTCGCTGGCCAAGCTCCTCGCGGACGAGGTGGCCGACGTACTTCCCGACGCCGCGGCCCTGGTCCGCGCCGGCTCATCGAAAGCGAAGGCCACATCATGACCCGCACACACCTGTCCCGGCGCACGTTCCTGCAGCTGGGTGCCGCGGCGGCCGGAGTCGCCGCCGTCTCCTCCTGCTCCCGCGGCCTCGGTGGCTCCTCGTCGGGCGGCGGCGGTTCCAGCGCGGCGCTGGAGGTGATGTTCTGGGGCGAGGGAGACCAGAACAAGAAGCTCATCGAGGCCCTCGACGTCTACCAGAAGAGCGAGGGTGCGGCGAAGGTCAACCCGCAGTACTCCGGGTTCTCGGGGTACTACGACAAGCTCGCCACCCGAGTCGCCGGCGGCAACCCACCGGACGTGTTCCAGATCCACCTGCCGTACCTGATGGAGTACGTCAAGCGCGGTGCGGTGCAGCCGTTGGACCAGTACAAGGACGATCTCGGCCTGGACTCGATGCCGGACTACGTGTCGACGACGATCAAGGCCGACGGCAAGTACTACTTCGCCCTGCTCGGCGCCGCGACCCAGCCGGCCATCATCGTCAACACGACGAAGCTGAAGGGACTCGGTCTGGCAGCGCCCAGCCCCGACTGGACGCTCGACGAGTACAAGGCCACGATGGCGGAGGTCTGGGGCAAGAGCGGTCACAAGCTGGCCGGTACGGCGGATCAGGGCGGCAGCCCGATCGGCCTCGAATCCTTCCTGCGCGGTCGCGGCAAGACGCTGTTCGGTGACGCCGGCTCGCTCGGGTTCAGTCAGGACGACATGGCGGCCTGGCTGCAGCTCTGGCAGGACCTGCGGGGCAACGGAGCCGCCGTACCGATGGCCTTGACCGCGGCTGCGACCGGGTTCCAGAACGACCCGGTGACGGTCGGCAAGGCGGCGTACACCGGTACGGCGACGTCGCGAGGTCTGCCGTCGATGCAGAGTCTGACGAAGGACACGTTGAGCCTCGGCACGTTCCCGTCCGGTGGTGCGGGCTCTCAGCCCGGCACGAACATCATTCCGGCCGGCTGGTTCGCGATCTCGCCCAAGTCGAAGAACATCGAGGGCGCCGTGTCGATGCTCAAGTGCCTCACCAGCAAGCCGGAGGCGGCCACTGCGATGGGACTGGCTCGTGGCGTCCCGATCCCCGAGGACATTCGCGCCACGATCGCGAAGTCCGCGACGGGCCTGAACAAGCTGGTGCTCGAGAACTATGCGCTGGTCGAGTCGAAGGGTCCGGCCGCCCTGCAGATGTACCCGCCCGGTGCGAGCAAGCTGCTGCAGACCTCGCTGCCGAACGCGAACCAGGTCGTCGGCTTCGGCAAGAGCACGGTGGCTCAGGCGGTGACCAAGTTCTTCGCGGACGCTCAGGCCGCGCTCAAGTGAGCCTCAAGTGAGCACTGCCTGCCAGGGCCGGCGGCCGCGGTCGGCGCAGCCGTTCGACGTCCGGCAGCAGAACTACTCGGCGATCCTGCGTGCGGTGATGCAGCACGGTCCGATCGCGCGGTCGGAGCTGTCCGGGCTCACCGGAATGGCGACGGGCACGATGACGAAGCTCACCGGGCTCCTCTCCGAGGCAGGTCTGCTGCGTGAGTTGCCGGCCGAATCCGGTCAGGGCGCGCTCGGCCGGCCGCGAACCCCGATGGTCGTCGACGATCGGGCCCATCGCGTGGTCGGCGTACATTTCGGACTGCGCCGCACCACCGTGTGCCTGCTGGATCTGCGCGGTGCGTTGCTGGCCGAGGTACGTCTCCCGCATCGCCGGCGCGGCTTCGAACCTCTTGTCGCCCAGGCGGTCGAAGGGATCCAGGAGCTGACTTCACGGACCCCGGGCAGGATTCTGGGTGTCGGGGCGAGCACCGGCGGCTGGGTCGATCGCGAAGCCGGTGTGGTGCGTGACCATCGAGTACTGCGGTGGCGGGACGCCCCGCTGCGGGATGCGCTGGCGGGCGGTCTGGGGATGCCTACGGAGGTCGACTCCAGCTTCCGGGCGCTGGCCATGGCCGAGCGCTGGTTCGGTGGCGCGCAGGGTGTGGACGATCTGATCGGTTTGTTCGTGGGGAACGTCGTGGGTGCCGGTTTCATGCTCGGCGGCCGCGTGTTCCCGGGCTACTGCGCGGCCGCGGGAACCGTCGATCACCTCTCCGTGGGTGTGACGGCCGACGAGGTCTGTTCCTGTGGACGGCGAGACTGTCTGCACGTGGCGGCCAGCGATCTCGCCGTACTCGCGCGTGCCCGCAAGGAAGGTCTGATCGGGACGCGCGGGACACTGGAGCGTCTCGTCCAGGCCGCCAGGGACGGCGATGCTCGTGCGGATGCTCTGTTGGTCGCGAGGGCGGAGCTGGTGGGTGTTGCGGCCGGCACGTTGATCGACATGCTCGACCCCGAGGTGGTCGTCGTCAGCGGCGGTGTGGTCGATGCGCCGGAGTACCTTCGGTCCGTCCAGCGGGGAGCCCGCGCGTACCTGCGCGACAAGCGCCCGGTGGACGTCGATTCGGTGGTCCGACTGAGCGCGTTCGGCACAGATGGCGTAGCGGTTTCCGCGGCCAGCGTGATCCTCGATCGGATCTACGCGGCACCGGCGGAGTTCGTCCCCGGACTGCTGGAGCTGCGCTATGGGTGACGTCGACTCGGCGGAAGTCTGGTCCTACCGGGCTTCGCGGCGCAGTACGTGGGTGATGGTCGAGGTGGTTGCCGACGGCGCCCGAGGTGTCGGCGAGCTCTCCGACGGAGCGCCGCTGGACGCCTTGGTGAACGCCGCGCGCTCGGTCAGCTCGGTGGTGAGCGGGCTTCCGTTGGACGTGGCCCGGACGACGCTGCGTCGACAGCTGGAGAAGCTGAGGACCGCCGGCGAGGACGCGTTCCTATGGTCCACCGTCCTCGGTGGATACGAGGCTGCCTTCGCGGATCTGCAGGCACGCCTCGAGGGCAGACCGCTCTCGACGTCCCTCGGCCTCGGCGAACCGCAGCCCGTGCGCCTGTACGCAAACCTCAACCGCAGGTACGGCGGTGACGGTCCGGAGGCGATCCTCGCGGCGACAGTAGATGCTGTAGGCAACGGATTCCCCGCACTGAAAGTGGCGCCGTTCCTAGACAACTACGCCCGTGGGATGTGCGGCGCCCAGTTGATTGACGCAGGCATCGAACTCGTCGCACGCGTCCGGGATGCGCTTCCGAGCGACGTACAGCTCATGGTCGACTGTCACCACCTCGTCCCCGCCGAACTGCTGGATGTCGTCGTCCGGGAGCTGGCGCCGATGGGGCTGCACTGGGTCGAGGACCTCGTGCCCATCGGTGACCGGCCCGGGATGGAAAGGGCAGCCGCCGGCGGACTCGCGCTGGCCGCGGGGGAGCACATCTGGAGTCCGGAGGTCGCTGCGGCCGCGTGTACCACTGGTGCACTCCGGTACTGGTTAGTCGATCCCAAGCACGCCGGCGGACCGGTCGGCGTCACACGGATCGCCGAGGCAATCGAAGGTACGCAACTCACGTTCCACAATCCGAGCGGTCCGATCGGCACCGCCCACGCGGCTCATCTCGCCGGACTGGCCGGTACGCCGACCTGGCTCGAGTTCGCGTGGGGCGAAGCGGATCGCACCGCCTTCCTCGAGCCTGCCGAGCCCGTGACCGACGGGATCATCCGGCCGACCGGTCCCGGCATCGGCTGCCGGCCTCGTTCCCGCCGAAAGGAGTGATCCATGGCAATCACCTATCCGACGATCCGTGGCGAGCGGAAGCGTCGTACCCGCTACCAGAACGGCTGGGCGCTGGCCTTCCTGGCACCGTGGCTGGTGGGCTTCCTGGCGTTCACCGCAGGTCCGATGCTGATGTCGCTGTATCTCGCCTTCACCGACTACGACTTGCTGTCGGCACCGAAGTGGATCGGCGCAGGCAACTTCAGCCGGATGTTCGGTGCCGATCCGCTGTTCCTGCAGTCCCTGAAGGTGACCGCGATCTATGTCTTCGTCGGTACGCCGCTCAGTCTGGCCTTCGCCCTCGCGGTCGCGGTGGTCCTGAACCGGGGACTGCGCGGCCTCGACTTCTATCGCTCGGCCATCTACCTCCCGTCGCTGTTCGGTGGCAGCGTGGCGATCGCGGTGCTGTGGCGGAAGGTCTTCAACGGCGACGGGCTGGTCAACCAGGTGCTGGCCCTCGTCGGCATCCACGGTCCGTCCTGGATCTCCGAACCGCACACCGCGCTGGGCACGTTGATCGCCCTCGAGGTGTGGCAGTTCGGTGCCCCGATGGTGATCTTCCTGGCCGGGCTCCGGCAGATACCACGTGAGTTCTACGAAGCCGCCCAGGTCGACGGCGCGAGCCGGTGGCGCCAGTTCTGGAGCATCACGATGCCGTTGCTGAGCCCGATCCTGTTCTTCAATCTCACCCTGCAACTGATCCGGTCGTTCCAGGCGTTCGCGCCGGCCTTCATCATCAGCGACGGTTCGGGCGGGCCGGCCGACTCCACGCTCTTCTACTCCCTTTACCTCTATCAGGAGGGGTTCGTGAACTTCGACATGGGCTACGCGGCGGCGATGGCCTGGATGCTGGTGCTGCTGGCCGGCGCGGTCGTCGCGGTCAACTTCATCTTCAGCCGGTACTGGGTGCACTATGGCGACTGAACGACTCGCCGCGATCCGGGACGACGCCGACAGCCGTGTGGCGGTCCGCCGCTGGGCGCCGGGACGGCGCCTGCTCGCCCACTTCGCGCTCATCGTGGTCACGCTCGTCATGCTCTATCCGCTGGTGTGGATGGTGGCGAGCTCCTTCAAACCGACCGACGAGATCTTCTCCCAGCCCGGGCTGATTCCGCGCCACCTGCAGCCGTCGAACTACGCCGAGGGCTGGCGGGGAGTGTCCACGGCGTTCAGTATCTTCCTCGAGAACTCACTGCTGATCTCGCTGTTCGCCATCGTCGGGAACGTGATCTCGTGTAGCCTCGCGGCGTTCGCGTTCGCGCGGCTCAACTTCATCGGGCGGCGGATCGCCTACGCGACGATGCTGGTGACGCTGATGCTGCCGACCCACGTCACGCTGGTGCCGCAGTACATCTTGTTCAACAAGCTGGGCTGGGTGAACACGTTCTACCCCTTGTTCGTGCCGCACTTCTTCGCCGTCGACGCGTTCTTCGTGCTGTTGATGGTGCAGTTCATCCGGTCGCTGCCGCGGGAGCTGGACGAGGCCGCCCGGCTGGACGGCTGCAATCCGTGGAAGACGTACCGCTACATCGTGTTTCCGTTGCTGCGGCCGGCGTTGGTCACCACGATCATCTTCACGTTCATCTGGACCTACAACGACTTCTTCAAGCAGCTCATCTACCTCAACGACGTCGAGCTGTTCACCGTGCCGCTGGGGCTGCGCCAGTTCCTCGACTCGACCGGCGACTCGTCCTGGGGGCCGATGCTTGCCATGAGCACCGTTGCACTCCTCCCGCCGCTCGTGCTGTTCATCACGTTCCAGCGGCGGATCGTCGACGGCGTCGCCACCTCGGGCCTGAAGGGATGAGATCTGTTGCACTGGTGACCGGCGCGGGTGGCGGCATCGGCTCCGCTGTCGCCTCGACTCTCGCGGCGAGCGGCTGGGCGGTGGTCGGCGTCGACCTGGTGGAGCGGCCTGCCTGCCTGAAGGCTTCGGGAGCGGTGGAGTGGGTCGTGGGCGATGTCCGCGACGAAACGAGCATCGGCCGCGCGGTCGAGTCCGCGGCTCGCCTGGGCCGTCTGACTGGCTTGGTGACGGCGACCTTGTCTGAGCATCGTGGAGCGCTGGCGAGTCTCGACCAGCGCGCCCTGGCGGAGGTGTACGACGTGCAGGTCGCCGCGGCATGGGCTTGGAGTACGGCGGTCGCCGATGCGGCGTCGGGCGACCGATCGATCGTCCACATCTCCAGCGTGCATGCGCGGCGGGCAGCGCCCGGCATGGCGGCGTACGCGCTGGGCAAGGCCGCTCTCGACGCCCTGGTCCGGGCCGGCGCGGTGGAGTGGGGCCGGCAGGGTGTGCGCTGCAACGCCGTTCTGCCGGGATTCGTTCCGGTGCAGCGGAACAAGGAGCGCTGGTCCGATCCGACTGCCGCCGAAAGCCTGCTGGCCGAGCATCCACTCGGCCGTTTCGTCACCGCCGAGGACGTGGCGCAGGTCGTCGCCTTCCTCCTCGGACCGTACGCCCGAGGTGTGACAGGGGTGTCGCTCCCGGTCGACGGAGGAATGCTCGCCACGTTGCCCCGGTGGGCCTGATGCGAACACGTGAAGCTCTTGGAGGCCTTGCATGGAAACGAATGTCCTCATCATCCTCGTCGATGACATGGGGTACTCCGACATCGGCTGCTACGGCGGCGAGATCGGTACGCCGAACATCGACCGGCTGGCCGAGAACGGCGCCCGCCTGACGAACTTCTACAACACCGCCCGCTGCAGCCCCTCGCGCGCGTCGCTGCTGACCGGTCTGCACCCACACCAGACCGGCGTCGCCGAGCTGGTGAACAACGACGGTCCTGGCGGCTATCCAGGCAGCCTCGGCGATCGGTGCGCCACGCTGGCCGAGACCTTCCGGGTCGCCGGGTACCACACGCACATGACCGGCAAGTGGCACCTGTCGAACGAACGCGAGCAGCCGGATCAGAGCTGGCCGACGCGTCGTGGGTTCGAGCGCTTCTGGGGGACGATCAGCGGCGCCGGCAGCTACTTCCAGACCACCACGTTGCACGACGGCGAGACGCCCGTACCGCTGTCCGAGCTCGGGCCGGACTTCTACTACACCGACGAGATCGGTTCGCATGCGGCGGCGGCGATCCGCGACGCGGCCGAGGATGAGCGCCTGTTCTTCGGGTACGTCGCCTTCACCGCGCCGCACTGGCCGCTGCACGCGAAGGAATCCGATCTGGCCGAGACCCGCGGCCTCTTCGACGAGGGCTGGGACGTCCTGCGGACCCGCCGTCGGCAGCGCCAGCTCGATGCCGGGATCTGCGCGGACGACGCGACGCTCGACCACCGCGATCCGGCCGTTCCGGCGTGGACGGACGAACCTGAACAGAAGTGGCAGCTCGAACGGATGGAGGCGTACGCCGCGCAGGTGCGCGCCATGGACCGAGCCGTCGGCACGATTCTCACCGCGCTGGAAGAGACCGGACAGGCCGGCAACTCGATCGTGCTCTTCCTGTCCGACAACGGTGGCTGCGCCGAGGAGCTCCGCAGCGATCCCGAGGGCGCGGCGCGGTTCCGGCAGCACCATCTGATCATCCCGCCCAGCGCACCTGACGGTACGCCGATGCGCGTGGGCAACTCGCCCGACATCCGCCCGGGAACCGCGGACACCTACACCAGCTACGGTCAGGCCTGGGCGAATCTCTCGAACACGCCGTTCCGTCTGTACAAGCGGTGGGTGCACGAAGGCGGTATCGCGACCCCGCTGATCGTGTCGTGGCCGGACGGTGGCCTGTCCGGCGGCGTGATCGATGCGCCGCACCAGCTGACCGACATCGCGCCGACGTTGCTGGAGGCAACCGGTGTGCCGCCGCTCGCCGAGCGCGACGGGCGGGCGATGCCCGCGTTGCCAGGTGTCAGCATGCTCGAGCTGCTCCGCGGTGGCGAGGCCGAACACCACGATCTCTGCTGGGAACACATCGGCAACGCGGCGATCCGCTCCGATCGCTGGAAGCTCGTCCGCGAGTACGAAGGACCGTGGGAGCTGTACGACCTGCTGGCCGACCGGAGCGAGAGCAACAACCTCGCCGACGCGCAGCCGGAACGCGTCAAGGAGCTGGCGAACCGCTGGCAGACCTGGGCGAACACGGTCGGGGTCATTCCGTACGCCGACGTGCTCGCCGCCCGCGCAGCGATGCCGACCCAGCCCGCCTGACGGAGGTACGGACATGAGGAGAACGACAGGGGCGATCGCCGTCGTACTGGTCGCCGCCGGAGTCACCCAGGCCGCCGCCCGACCGCCGAGCCGGGTGGAGATCCGAGTCGATCGGGCGCCGCTGGTGATGGCGGACGGAACGCCCGCGCCGAAGATCGAGCCGGCAATCTTCGGTGCGAACGCCCGGTGGATCGACGACGAGCTCGGTGCCTGGGATCCGGCGACGCACGGTCCGGCGGCCGGGTTCGCCGACGCGGCCGCGGCGGCGCAGCTCGACCTGATCCGCTATCCGGGTGGGACGGTCGCGAACTTCTTCGACTTCAAGTCGGCGATCGGCCCGGTGGGGCAGCGCGGGTGCCAGACGTCCGGCGGCTTCGCGGCGGTGCGCTTCGGCGCGATTCCCGGTGCGCGGAACGGGTTCGGGCCGGACGAGGAGGAGGCCCTGGTCTCGGCGATCGGCGCGAAGACCATGGTCATGGTGCCGTCGATCAACCAGACGTCGGCGGATGCGGCCGACTATGTCGAGTACATGAACTCGCCCAGCGACGGTACGGCGACCAACCCCAACGGCGGCACTGACTGGGCGGAAGTACGTGCCGCCAACGGCCATCCGGCGCCGTACGGGATCAAGATCTGGGAGTACGGCAACGAGCCGTTTCTCGACGGTCAGCGCTACTGGCGTGACAAGGACCTGCAGGTCCGGGTGAAGCAGTTCATCGAGGGCGGGTGGAGCCGGCAGACGGCCGCATCGGTGACCTACCAGAACGACGACGGGCTGTTCACAGGGTGCGATCTGGTCAATCGGCGGACCGGTACGGGCGTGGCCGATCAGACCTACCGAACGCGGTACCGGCCGATCGCCTTGCCTGCGGATGCGACGGTCGAGTCCGGCCCGATCGCAGAACCGGTGCTGACGGTGAACGGAGCGCGATGGACGCGGGTGGATTCACTGGCGACCGCCGGACCGAGCGAGCAGGTGTACCGCATCGGAAAGGCTGACGGCACGGTCAGCTTCGGCGACGGGGTCCACGGTGCGGTGCCGCCGAAGGACGCCAAGCTGAGCATCGAGTACACCACCGGCCGTCAGGACGGCTTCCTCGACTTCGTCCGCGCGATGAAGGCGGTCGATCCGAAGATCACGGTCTGCTCCGGCTGGGGCAAGGCGGAGTTCGTCGATGCCATGGGCAACCGCCCGTACGACTGCCTGGGCATCCACTCCTACACCGATCAGCAGGGCGGTGACGCCGACGGCGCGTACACGCCGACCGAGCTCTATCAGGGCTTGATGAGCGTGAGCGACGCTCCGACCCAGGAGCTGACCGAGCTGCGCCGGCAACTCGGCCGGTACTTCCCGGACCCGCGCCAGCGGCCCGCGCTCGCTGTCACGGAGTACGGCACCATCAGCCAGAACGGTCCGACCGGAGTCAGTACGCCGGGCAACTTCACGGCGATGCAGATGCACAACGTCTACGAGACCGTGTTGCTGATCGGTCAGATCACCAACGGCGTACGACTGTCGATCAACTCGAACCTCAACGGCGGACCGAACGCCGATCCGGCGAAGCGGGACTGGGGCAACATCCTCGGGTCTCCGCCAGGCTTCGGCGTCACCGGACGCGCGCTGTCCCTCACGCTCGCCGCACCGATGATCGGCGCCGCGCCGCGGAAGGTGACGATGACGGGCAACCCGGTGCCGGCCGGCCAGGACTACTCGGCCGTGGTGGCCGCCGCGACCCGGACGAACGACGGCCTTCAGTTGCTGGTCGTCAACCGGAGCCTCGACCAGGCGGTCCCGATCACGGTCGATCCGGGCGGCGGTCCGGCGGTGAAGTCAGCATGGCGTACTACCGTGACCGACGACGACATCACGGCGTACAACAACGACGTGATGCAACCGGTGCAGCGGACGACGACGCCTCTGCGGGCGAAAGGGCAGAAGGTCGATGCCGAGCTGCCGCCGCACTCGGCGAACCTGATCGAGCTGAGGTTTCGCTGATTCAGCTTGCGGTGGCGGTCAGCGCCGGGACGAAGGCCTCGGGGGAGCGGTAGACGGCGTCCAGCATGATCGCGCCGGCGGCGATGCCCAGGGCGTGTGGTCCGAACGCGCTCGCCAGGATCCGCGCCGTGGCCGTGGTATCGCCGCCGCCCCGACTGGCTGCGAGCCTGTCCTGCGCGGCGTCGCGGACGACCGCGACGTGGTCGACCGGAGCGCTGACCCCGCCGCCGATGACGACGAGCTCGGGATCGAGGAGCTCGATCAGGGTGGCGGTCGCCGTCCCGACCACGCCGGCGCGATCCTGGAGCAGCCGTCGAGCCTGCGGATTGCCGGAGACCGCCAGGGCGAAGACGTCGTAGACCTCCTGATCGTCCGTGATCAGGCCCGCGGCGCGGGCTCGGCGGGCGGTTTCGAGGTCCCCGGCGACCATCGCGAAGCAGCGCCGGCTGCCACAGACACAGGTCTGGCTGGATCGGCCGGCGACCGGCAGGTGATCCAGCCCGCCCGCGGCCGAGTGCGCTCCTCGGTACGGCGACCCGTTGAACACGAAGCCGGCACCGACGACGTTGCCGACGAACAGGTGGATGAAGTTGTCCACGCCGGCCGCCGCGCCGAACCAGTGCTCAGCAAGCGCCAGCGCCCGCACCTGCGAATCGACCAGCACCGGCAGGCCTACCAGTTCATGGAGCGCCTCCGCCAAAGGGGCCTCCTGCCACCCCAGCACCGGCTGGCTGTGCACCTGTCCGCTCGAGCTGTCGACCCAGCCACCAGTGCTCGCGCCGACGCCGAGAACAGTCAGGCCGTGACTGTCGATCATCTTCCGCACCGATCGGGCCGCGCCCCGGAGCAGGGGTTTGAGGTTCGTCGTGCGCTCGGTTGCCGGGAGCTCGGCGACGAGTTGTCCACGCAGATCGATCAGGCAGGTGTTGATCCGGTGCAGGCCGAAGTGCACGCCGATGACGCCGTACGTCGACTCGTCGATGGCGACCGGGACCTTCGGGCGGCCCATGCCACGTGTCGTCGGCTCCGTGGCTTCCCGGACCAGCCCAGCCCGGGCGAGGGCACCGGTGAGCCTGGTCACCGACCCGGTGGACATCCCGATGGCGGACGCGAGATCCGTGCGGGCTGTCGGTCCGGACCGCATGAGCTCACGCATGATCGTCGAGTAGTTCTGCTGCCGGACATCGCTGAGCTGGGCAGAACGCATGAGCTCTTTCATGCTGTCGGTTCTAGCACTGCCCGGGGCCTGGTCCAACTGTTGACACACTGGCGGGGAGTATTTATTTTCAAGACAGAGATAAGTCGACGAAGGGACTGCCGCCGGTGATGCCAGCGACATTCAAGCTGCGGGGAACTGTCAACGGGACGATCCGGCCGGAGATCTACGGGCAGTTCCTGTCCCGCCGTCGCTGGGTGGCCCACGAGGCCCTGCACAATCCCGGTCATCCTGACGCGGACGAGTCGGGTTTGCGACGGTCCGTCGTCGACGCGATCAGCGAGCTCGGGGCGCCGGTCGTCCGCTGGCCGGGTGGGTGCACCGGAACGTCGTACGAGTGGGAACGCGGGGTCGGTCCGAGCGAGCAGCGTGCGCGGACGGTCGACTGGCACTTCGGGTACGACGTCGGCAACGGCTTCGGTACGGCGGAGTTCGTAGCGTACTGCCGGCGGATCGGTGCCGAGCCGCAGATCAACCTGACGACCGGGACCGGATCCTTGCGCGAGGCACTCGCCTGGGTCGAGTACTGCAACGGCACCGGCGACTCGGTGTGGGCCAACCTGCGGCGCTCACACGGGTACGACGAACCCTTCGCTGTCCGCTACTGGCAGATCGGCAACGAGGAGTGGGGGCCGTGGGAGCTCGGCCAGGTGGGTCCGCAGGAGAACGCCGTACGTTGCCGTGAATGGGCCAAGGCGATCAAGCGATTGGACCCGGAGCTCAAGGTGCTGGCGATCGGCTGCTTCGAGCCGTCGCAGGCACTCGACTGGAATCTCGCTCTGCTGCGCGAGGCGTGGGATCACATCGACTACCTGACGCTGCACACGTACTGGCCGTTCGATCCCGATGCTGACGGCGGGGACTACGAGCGTGTCCTCAGCGGTCCGTACCGCACGGAGAGCGCGATCATCGCGATCCAGGGGCTCGTGGACCTGGTCGCGCGGGAGAAGCCCGGTACGCCGAAGCCGGAGTTGGCCTTCACCGAGTGGAACTGCGCGGACGCGACCCGGTTCGAGATGAGTCCGAAGTGGCGCCCGACCGACACGCGCTACCGAACGGTCGACGCGCTGGCGGTCGGATCGTTCCTCAACGTCATGCAGCGGCAAGCCGACAGCGTCACGTTGGCGAACTTCGCCCAGACCATCAACGTCGTGGGAGCTCTGGTTGTCACCGACGACGAGTTGGTTCGCGAGACCGTCTACTGGCCCCTGTGGATGCAGCGCCGGTACAGCGGTGGGATCTCGCTTGTCGGTGACACGATCTGTTCGAACGTCGCCGGTGAATCGCTCGAACGTACGGCGATCGACCTGCCGGCCGTCGACGTGAGCGCCTCGACGGATCGGGGCGAAACGACCGTGTGGTTGTCAGTGGTCAACCGAGATCGCCACCAGACCGTGCGCCTGGCCGTCGAGCTAGGACAGCCGCTCGCGACCACCGTGGTGCGAGTCCATCAACTGCACACGGAGGATCCGCTGGACCGCAACAGCCTGGCCGAGCCGGACCGCGTCGCTCCGCGGTCGGACGAGGTCAAGCTGGACGACGACCTTGCCCTGGTCCTGCCGCCAAGCTCGTACTCGATCATCGAGCTGACCACGACCGGGCCTGTCGTGGCGTAGCCCTCCCGGAGGGGGAGTTGCCTTCGGAGTACGTCCTCGGGCGTACATCGGGTGCCGCCGCCGAGCCGATGCGGGAGCACGCTGGTTCGACCGACTCTTGGATGGATGCGACGCGGTCCTGCGTCGCCCACCCGAAAGGAGGAGGATCATGAATCAGCATCACGTCAGCCGGCGCTTCCCGGCCACGGAGCTGCCGACGTGGCTGATGCTTCTGCTGGTCGCGCTCGCGGTGCCGCGGACGGTCCTGGAGGATCTGGGCATCGTCGAACCGGAAGGCTCGTTGTTCTACTACTTCCTCGCCTTGGTGCCGTTCGCGGTCTGGCTGGTCGTGGCGGTCGTACGCAGGAGTCGTCGCCCGTTCCTGGACTTCCTGATGGTCGGCGTCCTCTACGCACTGTCGCTGGTGCTTGTCCACCAAGTGCTGTGGAACGTCGGGCCCTCGCTCGGCCACAACCCGCCCGCCGGCGCGGTCGCTTTCGCCGACCACTTCAGCGCAGGCTGGCAGGACCTCGCATTGCGTGGGTACACCACCGGTATCGCCTTGATGATCGGCATCGGCTCGGGGCTGGTCGTCGGCATCGTTGCTCTGGGCGCCAACGCGTGGAAGTCGAAGCGTCGGTCACGCGTGAATGTCGCGTGATACGAGCCAAGACTCCAGTTCGCTGTGAAGCTTCTGGCAGGTCGCTGCATGTTCCGGGCGACCTGCCAGATCGTTGAGTTCGAACGGATCGGTCGACAGGTCGAAGAGCTGGATCGTGCCATCGGCCAGGGACAGTAGCTTCCACCGTCCGGACCGGATCATCCGGCGTACGCCGGCCTGGGTCACCTCGTTGACGGTGTCGATCGCCACCCGCCCGTCCGGTCCCCGTCGTACTCCAGGCGTCCGATCGCCGAGGTCTTCCTCGCAGTACGGCGGTCCGTGGCCCTGCTCGACGTACACGCTCGGGAAGCCGCTCGTCTGATCCGGATCGCGCAGGAGCGGAACGAGGCTGCGTCCTTGGACGCCGGGCGGGACGGGCGCTCCGATGAGCTCGCAGATCGTCGGCAGGACGTCGGCGATCGACACGTGAGCGGAGCTGGGACGCGGATCCGGAGGGACACCCGGACCGTGGAACACCATCGGGATCCGGGCGAGTACTTCGGGAAGTCCGGGGCCTTTGCGCATCAGGCCGTACTCACCGGCGAAGTCGCCGTGATCGGCCAGGTGCACGAACAGCGTGGTCGCGAGCCGGCCGGTCCGCTCGAGGTGGGCCACGAGCCTCGCCAGTTGGTCGTCGACGAGCCGGAGCATGCCGACGTAGTTCGCGCGGGCCCGGGCCAGGACCTCCGTATCGGCCTCACCGCTCTGCTCGGCGAGCTTGCCCGCGTAGCGCCAACTGAAGTCGCGTTCTGCCAGGACTTCGGAGGTCGTCGCCGCGGGTGGCACTGTGTCGGGTCCGTAGGTGGAGAAGTACGGCTCGGGCACCTGATAGGGAACGTGCGGTTCGGGAATCGACAACCAGAGGAACGAACGGTCGTCCGGACCGGCGGTGTCCAGCCAGCTCATCGCCTCGTCGACGATACGAGCCGGCAACTGGTGCTCGAGCGGGAACGGGCTGGGGGTTGTCGTCGTACCGGGGTGAGCACGCAACCAGTCGTCGAACTCGCGGTCGGTGCCGGTCGCGGCGGTCGGCGGCACGCGACCGAAATGACTGAACTCGATCCAGTGATCGAGCCGCTCGGGCGTCAAGTGAGAGTGGTTCTTGCCTACGAGCGCAGTGCGGAATCCGGCGGCGCTCAGTACGTCGATGAGGTCGGCGCCGCGGGCTGGATCGTCGTACTCGCTGTTGCCGAGAACTCCGTGCGCACTGGGAAACCGGCCGGTGAGGAGACTGATGCGGGCGGGGACGCAGAGCGGTGTCGTGGTGTAGGCCCGGTCGAACCAGCGGCCGCTGGTGGCCAGGCTGTCGAGGGCGGGCGTGCAGTCCCTGGGGAATCCTTCCCGCGCCGTGAGGTCCGCTCGCTGCTGGTCGGTCATCACCAGGACGATGTCTCTGGGCGTCGGGTCACTCATCCTTCGGTGCTTTCCCGGACCTCGAGGTGGAACCCGGCGATGAACTCACGGGGTGCGGACGAGAAGCTCCCCTTCAGGCGGTCGGCGAGCAGGCCGACCGCGGTTTCGGCGATGTGCCGCTTGTCGGGCGCGACGGAGGTGAGACTGGGCCGGCTGAACCGGCTCTCGGCGATGTCGTCGATGCCGACCACCGCGATGTCGTCCGGCACCCGCACGCCGTGGTCGTGCAGCGCTCGGAGCGCACCGTGGGCCAGCAGGTCGTTCGAGCAGAACAGCGCGTCGGGCGGCCGGCTCAGGGCGAGCAGGCGACCGACTGCCTCTACGCCGCTCTCGTGGCGCCAGCGTCGCTGCGGCACCACGAGCCTCGCCGACGGCCGGTGACCGGCGGCGACGAGGGCGTCGTGGTATCCCTCGTACCGGCCACGGGAAACGGCATCACCGCTGGCGGTGGCGCCGATGGCGGCGATCCGGGTCCGGCCGAGGTCGATCAGGTGTTCGGTGGCGGCGCGGGCCGCCGCGTAGCTGTCGATGGCCACCCGGTCCGCGACTCGCGTCAGCCGCTCACCGAGCAGGACCATCGGCGTGGTGTCCGTCCGGGCGGCGAAGTCGTCAGCGCTCAGTCGGCCGGGCACGAACAGCAGTCCGTCGATCAGGTGCGACCGGATCCCTTGCAGGACAAGGCGTTCGCGGTCCGGGTCGGCATCGGTCTGATCGATCAGGACGGTCCAGCCGTAGCCCTCGGCGGCCTTCACGACCAGCTCAGCCAGCTCCGCGAAGTACGGGTTCCCGATCTCCGGTACGGCGAGCGCGATCACGCCTGACCTGCCGTGGCGCAGGTTCCGGGCCGAGACGTTGGGACGGTAGCCGAGCTCCTCGATGACCCGCTCGACCCGATCCCTGGTCTCGGCTCCCACCCGGCCGGTGCCGTTGACGACGTTCGACACCGTCTTGATCGAGACGCCGGCGCGCGCCGCGACATCGCTCAGCGTCGCTGCCATCGGCACCTCCCATCACGCTGGATCGTCGCACCGAACGATACAACGTTAGATCGCCCCGCCCCGCATACGGCAGCGGATTCTCGACCGGACTCTGTACACCTGGCGCAGTTTCTTGGTACAACGTTGTACCGCGCGGTCGACCGCCCACCGCTCCTCGAGGAGGACTCATGATCAGCAGACGAAGGTTCCTCGGCGCATCCGCCGGCGGCGTGCTCGGCGCGCTCGCCGCGAGTGCCTGCAGCACCGCCCCGAGCGGTGGTCAGGCCGCCGGCGCGAAGTCGCTGCGCGTGTGGGACCACTTCCAGCCCCGGGAGGACCTGCACAAGAAGCTGTTCGCGGATTTCCAGAAATCGTCCGGGACCACGGTGGAATACACCGTCTACAACCCCAACCAGCAGGGCCAGGCGCTGCAGTTGGCGTTCGGGAGCAAGCAACTTCCGGACATCTTCACCACGGCCGGAGTGAAGTTGCCGCAGGCCCGGTTACGCAAGGACGGCTGGATCGCGCCCATCCAGCTCACCAAGGAAGACCTCGCCGCGATGCCGCAGGACGCGTTCCTGAACGGCTTCACGCACTTCGACGACAAGCTCTACTCGCTGCCGATGGTGAGTTTCCGGCAGTACGGAACGCTGACCTGGTACAACGTGGAACTCGCCGAGAAGGCCGGGCTGGATCCGGACCGCGACCTGGCCACCTGGGACGGGTTCCGGGCGGCGGCCGCCAAGATGGAGTCGGCCGGCGGCGACGGCGTCTCCGGCTGGATCGCACCGCTGCAGTTCGCGGAGCGGATGGGGGAGCACGTCTCCGATCTGGCCATGGCGGCCGGTGGCTCCGGCGCCACCGACCCCCGCACCGGCGAATACTCCTATGCCACGGACCCGTATGTGCATGCCATCGAGTTCCTCATCTCGCTGAAGAAGGACGGCCTGCTCTTCCCGGCGTCGTCGTCGCTGGACGCCCGGACGGCGCGGGCCCGCTGGTCGACCGGAGTGGCCGGCCTGTTCTTCGACGGCCCGTGGAACATCGGAGTGGTCAAGGACCAGTTCAAACCGTTCGTGGACAAGGTCGGCGTCACCTCGATGCCGTCGGCCGAAGCCGGCCGGCCGATCGTCGTCTACAACCCGCCGAAGGCCGGCGACTACTGCTTCGCGGCCACGTCCAAGCAGGCCGAGGTGGCCGCGGAGTTGCTGAAGTTGTTCACCACCAAGGAGGTCATGCTCGCCGAGACCGAGCAGATGGACGGGATGCCGGTCGATCTGTCCCTGGTGGACAAGGCGAACGTCCACCCGACGTACAAGACGGCGGCCGCGATCTTCGCCCGCCAGATCAAGTTGCGGCCCGCACCCGAGGTCCGCAATCCGGGGATCAGCGAGGTGGTCGCGGAGATGAAGCAGATCCAGCCGGACCTGGGTTCGATCGTCCAGGGCGTGCTGAGCGGTCAGTTGCCCGATGCCCGCAAGGCGCTCACGGACCTCGACCGCAAGCTGACCGCGGAGCGCGAGCGAGCCGTCAAGGCAGTCGCGGCCAAGGGAGTCAAGGTCGCGGCCGGCGACTGGAGGTTCGACAACTGGACCCCTGGTCAGGACTACGGCCGGGACAAGTACAAGACGTCGTGAGGATGGGAAGAACCTGTGGCTGTCACCGTTGTCCCCGACGCGCCGCCGGAACGCCGCAGCGGCTCGGCGCGCCGTACCTCGATGAATGGCAGAGGTCCGCGACTGGGCCGTAACCGGCTCTGGGTGTGGCTGTTCCTCACCCCGACCATCGTCCTGTACGGCGTCTACACCGTCTATCCGGTCGTCGCGAGCTACTGGTACTCGTTCGTCGAGTGGAACGGCTTCGATGCCGCGAAGACCTGGGTGGGACTGGCGAACTACCGCGCGGTGGTCGCCGACCCGCTGTTCTGGAACTCGTTCAAGATCACCGTGCTGTTCATGGTGGCGGTGGTGCCGGTCAAGGTTCTGCTGACGTTGTTGCTGGCGTTGGTGCTCAACTCGCCGAAGCTGCCGCTGCGGACGTTGTTCCGGACGGCGTTCTTCCTGCCGGTGGTGACCACGACTGCGATCGTCGGCGTGGTGATGCAGTTTGTCTTCGACCCGGCGTCCGGTCCGGTGAACGTCGTACTGCGCAAGCTCGGCGTCGTTGCTGACGGCATCAACTTCCTGGGCGACCCGAAGGCGGCGTTGTGGACGGTGGTCGGGGTCTACATCTGGAAGTGGTTCGGCGTCACACTGATCTACTGGCTCGCGGCGCTGCAGACGGTGCCCGACGAGGTCTATGAGGCCGCCGCCATCGACGGCGCCGGACCGTGGGGTCTGCTCCGGTACGTAACCCTGCCCCTGCTGAAGCCGTTCGCGGTGATCATCACGTTGCTGACGCTGGAGAGCACCCTGAAGATCTTCGACCTGATGCTCACGATGACCAACGGCGGCCCGTTCTACGCCACCGAGGTGGTGGAGATCTACATCTACCGCTGGGCGTTCGCGGCCACCGTTCCCCAGTTGGGCTTCGCCTCGGCCGCTGCCGTGGTGTTCGGGTTGTTCGTCGGGCTGATCGGCGTACTGCAACTGGTCGGGATCCGGGCTGCCAGGAAAGCGAGGAGTGAGCGATGACGGACGTCCTTGCCGGCCGCGGGCGCGGCAACCGGTGGAGTTCCGGCCGGATCCTGCGCAGGCTGCCCTGGTGGGGAGCGGCCGTCGTGATCGGGATCGGCGGCCTGCTCTGGATCTACCCGTTCCTGTGGATGCTCGGTGCGTCGCTGAAGGACCCGCTCGAGGTGTTCACCTCCGGCCTGTCCCTGCTGCCGAAGCACGCCGAGTGGGGCAACTACGGCCGCGCGTGGGGTGACGCCGGGTTCGGCAGGTACCTGGTCAACACCGTCGTCGTCACGGTGACGACCGTGGTGCTGGTCGTCCTGCGGTGTGCGATGGCGGGGTACGTCCTGGCCAGGCACCAGTTCTTCGGCCGGAAGATCGTGATGGGCATCCTGATCGCCACACTGTTCGTGCCGACCGGATACACGATCATCCCGGTGGTCGAGGTCTCCCAGCGACTCGGGCTGCTCAACTCCCTGACCGGGATGGTGCTGGCCCTGTCCGGCGGGGCCCACGTGGCGTCGGTGCTGCTGTACCTCGGCTACTTCCGGCAGTTGCCGCGCGAGCTCGAGGAGTCCGCCGTCATCGACGGTGCCGGGTTCCTCAGCATCTTCGGGCGGATCATGCTGCCGCTGGCCAATCCGGTCACCGCCACCGTCACGCTGCTCACGTTCCTGGGCACCTGGAACGCGTTCTTCCTGCCGCTGGTGTTCACGTTCTCGCGGCCGGATCTGCGGACCCTGAGCGTCGGCATGCTCGCGTTCGTCGGCGAGAATTCGACCGACTGGTCCGGCATGGCCGCGGCCGCATCCATCTCGCTGCTGCCGGTGGTCGTGCTGTTCGTCGTACTCCAACGCTACTTCGTCGAGGGAATCGCAGGAGCCATCAAGTCATGACCCTTCCCAGTACCCGAACCGACCGGCCGAACATCCTGCTGATCTGCACGGACCAGCAGCGCTACGACACGATCGGGGCCTACGGCAACGAGCATGTACGGACCCCGAACCTGGACCGGCTGGCCGGCGACGGCGTCCTGTTCGAGAACTGCTACGTCCAGAACCCGGTCTGCTCGCCGTCGCGCGCATCGCTGATGACCTCGAGGTATCCGCACGCACACGGTCTGTGGGCCAACGGCGTCCAGCTGCCCGATCACGAGCAGTTCTTCACCAAGGCGCTCGCGGACGACGGCTATGACTGTGGACTCGTCGGCAAGCTGCACCTGTCGGCCTGCAAGGGTGGCCGGCTGGAGCCGCGGCACGACGACGGGTTCCGCGTCTTCCGGTGGGCGCACGATCCGTACCCGGGCTCGTCGGAGAACCAATACCACCGCTGGGTGAAAACGGCCTTCCCGGAGCTGTACGCCGAAGCGCAGACACCCGGCAGATCCGGGTTCGACAACCTGCCGACCGAGGCGCACTACAGCCGGTGGATCGGCAACGAGACGATCGACTTCCTCCAGTCGTCGCGGGATCGGTCGAGGCCGTTCTGCTTCGTCGCCAACTTCTTCGACCCGCACCACGGTTTCGGCGCACCGAAGGAGTACCTCGAGCGATACCAGCCGGACGAGCTGCCGCGACCGGTGACGCGAGACGGTGAGCTGGACGGGAAGCCGCCGATCCTGACCGAGGCGTCGAAGGAGTCGTACGGCGGTCACGCGCGCGGCTACCTCTCGTACAGCGCGGACGAGCTGCAGCAGGTCAAAGCGGCGTACTGGGCGATGGTCAGCCTGGTGGACGACGAGGTCGGCCGGATCCTGGCGGCGCTCGAGGCGGAAGGCCTCGCGGACGACACCATCGTCGTGTTCACCAGTGACCACGGCGAGATGCTCGGCGATCACCAGCTGATGCTCAAGGGCCCGATGATGTACGACTGCGCCGTACGCGTCCCCCTGATCGTGCGGTGGCCGGGGCAACTGCCGGCGGGGGAGCGGCGATCCGAGCTGGTGCAGTGGATCGACCTGGCGCCGACGTTCCTGGAAGCAGCCGGTGCTTCGCCGCTATCCCGCGGTCAGGGCACGAGCCTGCTGCCGCTGGCTCGTGGAGAGCAGGACGCGGTCACCCGTGGCTGGGCACTCTGCGAGTACCGCAACAGCGGCCACCCGTACGACCCCGCCGTACACACGACCATGCTGCGCACCGGCCAATGGAAGATCGTCGTTTACCACGGCCTGCCCGCCACAGACCGCGACCGAACCGGCGAGCTCTACGATCTGGCGGCCGACCCTCAAGAACTGACCAACCTCTGGGACAACCCCGACCACGCATCCGAGCGTCTGCGACTACAGGAGATGCTCATCGACGTACTGGTAGCCACCGAAGACCGCAGCCAGCCCCGCTTGGACCACTTCTGACCCGGATTGGCCGCGGGTTGACTGGAGCGGGAGGCTGGGGGCATCTACGATGCGGATGAGGCAACCATATTTTAGGGAGAGGGTGAACTCGTGGCACGAGCGATCGGCCGGGAAGCCGGACCAGGGACGCAGAGTGTCGAGCGCGCGCTCTCATTGCTGTCGGAGTTCACCGAGGCGCACCCCCAACGGCGCGTCTCCGAGCTGGTCGAGGCGACCGGGCTGGGGCAGTCCACGGTCTCCCGGCTGGTCGGCGCGCTGGTGGCGCTGGGCTTCCTGGCCTACGACCAGCGCAGCGGGCTGTACGGCATCGGGCCGCGGGTGATCACGCTGGCCGGCATCGGGCTGAACGAGATGCCGGTGCACCAGCAGTCCCGCCAGGTCGCGCAGAACCTGGCCGCCGATCTCGGCCTGGGTGCGAATGTGGCCGAGCGTCGTGGTTCCGAGCTGTTCTACCTCTGCCACTTCGAGGGCCGTGCGGCCGGACGTTCGTCGACCCTGGTCGGCCGGGGCGGTCCGCTCCACTCGACCGCGATGGGCAAGGCGCTGATCAGTGAGATGCCGCGGCCGGAGTGGGAGGAGCTCGTCGGCGAGAATCTGGCCCGCTATACCCCGCACACGGTGACCGACCACGACGAGCTGGAGCGAATCCTCCGCGAGGTTCGGGAGCGCGGCTACGCGACCGAGCTGGAGGAGCTCGCTTTCGGTCGGGCCTGCCTGGCCGCGCCGATCCGGGATCGGACCGGTGCGATCGTCGCGGCCCTGTCGGTCTCCGGCCCGCTGTCGGCGATGGACCTGCCGGCGCGCGAGGAATCACTGGCCACGCAGGTCATCGAGCAGGCGGACCAGATCTCGTCGGGGCTTGGCTATCACGCGTCGGCCGCGGTGAGCTGACCCGGCGGACGACCCACACGGCAACAGCCGCGGCCGTTGCCGGTGCGAGCACCAGTGCGCCAGGTACGACGTACCAGGCACCGGCAATCAGTACGACGAGTGCGGCGCCTCCCGCCAGCGGTAGGCCGGGCCTACGCCAGGTGAGGTGCATCGTGAGTAGCCACACCTCCTTCACCGGGCGCTGACCGGCCGAGACGGCAACAGCGGGCAGCAGCCAGATCGTCACCAGGTAGCCGAGTACGACGACTGAAACCGGGACAGCCCAGACTGTCTGCCGGGCCGCCACCAGATAGAACGCCAGGACAAAGACAGTGGCCAAGGGCAACCCGAGCAGCAGTTGACCGCGGCCCAGCCACTGTCGCCAAGCCGACCAGAAGCGCGACCAGGGACGTATCTCGTCGTCGTCCAGATAGGCCACCGCGACCTGATGGGCCGCGAGCGTGGCCGGAGCCACTCCGGCGATCACCAACCCGGCGGCCACACCCAGCAGCCACAGCAGGGTCAGCAACGCCAACCGCAGCGGCCAATCGAGCAGGCGGTACAGCGGCCCGGCACGGCCAGTCAGCTCCACCTCAGGCATGTCGCTACTCCTCTGAGGCCAAGCGGGCGCGTAGATCGGCGCGCCCGACCGCAGCGGGCGAGACGACTGACAGACCACCATCGACCGGCAGCACGACACCAGTGATGGCACTGGCCCGCGGACCGGCCAGAAACACGACCGCGTCCGCAACCTCTGACGGGAGGATCGTGCGACCGATCAGGTAGCCGGCCGCAGCATCGGGAAGATTGGCACCACCAACCATTCCAGGCGCGACGGCATTCACTCGGACACCCCGGATGCCGTAGTCGACGGCCAGTTGCCGGACCAGAGCGTCCACACCGCCCTTGGCCGCTGTGTACGCCGCTGCCCACGGAGCCGCGACCAGGGTGTTGACCGAGGAGACCGCCACGATGCCGGCCGAGTCGCTCTCGAACAAGTAGGGCAAGGCCGCGCGCACCGGGAAGAAGAACGTGTCCAGCGTGTTCGACAGTGCGTCGACCCACTGCGCGTCTGAGGTCCGGTGCGCTGGCAGGAGCGGCATCCGCCCCGCGGCGGCGACCAGTACGTCGAGGCCGCCGAACTCCGCCGCGACCTGGTCGACCACCGCGGTCGCGGTGTCCGGATCCGAGCAGTCCGCGGCCAGGTGAAGCTCGAGGCCCTCGACCTTCTCGTCCTCCAGGGAGGCTCCCGCGACCCGGTAGCCGTCCGCGACCAGTGCGGCGACGATCGCCGTACCGATCGGGGTGGTGGCCCCGATGACCAGGGCACGCCGGGTCGCGGGGTTCATGCGATACACGCCGCGCGGACGGCGTCCTCGTCGACCTCGATCCCCAGGCCCGGGCCGGTCGGTACGGCGAACCCGAGCGGACCGGGCTCGATCGGGGTGGCCAGGACCCGGTTGACCGGGCCGAACAGGGTGGGGTGGAACTCGTAGGCCAGCAGGTTCCCGACCGCGGCAGCAGCGTGGATGCTCGCGGTCAGGATGACCCCGAGTCCGGAGGAATGATGCGGCGCCAACGGTGTGAACCAGGTGTCCGCGACCGCCGCGAGGTCGACCAGTTCGGTGATGCCGGTGCGTCCCGCGTCGGGCTGCAGGATCGAGGCAGCACCGGCCTGCAACCATGGGCGGAACTCCTGCCGGTGTCGCAGGCTCTCGCCGATGGCCACCGGTGTATCGATGCGTCGGGCAACTTCTGCGTGCCCCGCGACGTCTTCGAAGCCGACCGGCGCCTCCAGGAACCAGCCACCCAGCTGATCCAGACCACGCCCCAACCGGATCGCGTCCGCCACGGTGTAGACGCCGTGGATGTCGACAGCGACCAAGAGGTCGTCGTGCACCGACCGCAGTGCGTCCACCGTCGCGAGGTCGGCGCGTACGCCGTACCCGAGCCCGACCTTCACCTGGCGGACGCCCTCGGCCACCCAGTCCCGTGCCTGAGCGACCCGCTCGCTGTCCTTCTTGCCCGGGAGCCCCGACACGTACGTCGGTACGACATCGCGCTGTGCGCCACCGAGCAGCTGGTGCACGGGAAGCCCGCTGATCCGGCCGGCCAGGTCCCACAGGGCGACATCGATCGCGGCGACGGCGTCGCCTTGGTGACCGCCGAGGTGACCGCGCTCCCTCATCAGGGACCGCAGCGAGTTGACCAGCGGGCGGACTCGGGTCGGGTCGGCACCGAGAAGAGCCGGCTTGAGGAGCAGCTCGATGAGCTTGGCCGGCACCTCCGGGGAGACCGGCGCCAGCGCTTCGCCCCAGCCGACCGAGCCGTCGTCGGCGGTCAGCTTGACCAGCAGTGCCTCCCGCGAGGAGGCGTAGATGCTCGGCCACGGTGGCTTGGTGGAGTAGCCGCGCGGCGGCGAGTCAGGCTCGGAGAGGACGAGCGGGAAGACCTCGACCTCGGTGATCGTCGGCATCAGGGAATCCTCGTCAGCGCGGGGGTGGCCGGAAGGCCCAGCCGGTCGAGTATCGCAGTCAGACCGGCCCGGGTGCGGCTGTCCAGGTCGCGAGCCGGAGTACGGACGAACGCGCTCCCGATCAGGCCACGCCGTACCAGCACCTCCTTGTGCACGGCCCAGGCGATCCCCGGCTGCAATCCGAACACGAGCAGCGGAAGCAGCTGCTCGAACCTGGCCCGGGCGTCGTCGTGGCGGCCGGCGTACCAGTCGGTGAAGATCGGCGCGAGCAGATCCGGCACCTCACACGCGGGCATCGTGCCGACCGCTCCGGCGGCCAGTTCATCGAGCAGGAACTGCGCGTTCTGACCGCCCATCACGACGAAGCCGGGCTCGTCGATCCGGTCCACCACCGCGGCCACCTTCGGCGCGGTCGGGGGAGCCTCCACCTTCACCGAGGTGACTCCGGGGAGCCTGCTCAGCTCCGCGATCTGCTGCGGCGACATCGCGACGCCGGTGGCTCCCGGCGCGTCCTGCACCATCACTTCCGGGCCGACGGCACCGACCGCGGCATAGAACTCGGGCAGCTGGGCCGGACTCGGCGCCACCATGAACGGCGGAAGCACCATCACCACCTCGGCTCCAGCCGCGGCTGCCTCTGTCGCCTGCTCGACCGCCGTGACCGTCGAGGTCGCCGCTACTCCCGCCACCAGCGGCACCACACCGTGGACGATCTCCGCCACCGTCGTCGTCACGATCCGGCGCTCGGCCGTGGTGAGGGCGAAGGCCTCACTCGCCATGCCCAGTACGGCGACCGCCCGCACGCCGGCGGCCAGTTGAAACTCCGTCAGCCGGCGCAGCCCCGGCAGATCGAGGCTGCCGTCGGGCTGGAACGGCGTCGCCAGGATCGGCACCAGTCCTTCAACGGTGGGCGGCATGGTTTTCCCCTCGGCGTTCAGCATTCGACATCCGATCCATGCTTGACGAGATCCATCATGTGCGTAAGGCTGCCACATAGTGGATGGAGGCGTCCATCTTTCCAGGTCAGGAGTCGCAGGGTGGGTCAAGAGGCAGGGACGAACCAGAGCGTCGAGCGCGCCGTGGCCGTTCTTCGGGCGTTCGCGCGAACCAGCGCGCTGCGCGTCACCGAGGTCGCCAAGCTGGCCGGCCTGCGTCAGTCGACCGCGTCCCGGCTGCTCAGCACCCTCGAGCAGGCGGACTTCGTCGAGCGCGACACCGATGGTCTCTACCGCCTGGGTGCCGACCTGATCACCCTGGCCGGCGTCGCGGTGAACGGTCACCCCGTCCACCACGCCGCCCGGCAACCGGCCCAGTCCCTCGCGGCGAGCACCGGGCTCGGCGCCAACGTCGCGGTCCGCCGTGGCGACGAGGCGTTCTACCTGTGCAACTTCGAGGGCCGGCTCGCACCGCGTTCGTTCGCCCTGACCGGGCGGCGCAACCCGTTGCACGCCACGGCGCTCGGCAAGTGCCTGTTGATCAGCCTGCCACCCGCCGTACGACGTGAGCTGCTCGGCGAGCTCGAGCGCTACACGCCCCGCACTATCACCGAGCACGACGTACTGGACGCCGCGATCGACGAGGCCGTCTGGCAGGGCTACGCCACCGAGACCGAGGAACTGTCGCTCAGCAGGGCGTGCCTGGCGGCGCCGCTGCGCGACCGCACCGGTCAGGTGGTCGCCGCCCTGTCGTTGTCCGGTCCGTCGAGCGTGGTCGACCTGCCCACTCGCGAGCAGGAGCTGTCCCGCCTGCTGGTGGAGGCAGCCGATGCCATCAACTCCCAGCTGGGTCATCACGGGCCCACCGATCACCAGATTCCGGCGCCTGTGCGCCACGACCAACGGAGCCGATCATGAAGATCCGCCCTGCCCTCACCGTGCTCGTCGGCGCGGTGGCGCTCGCCTTGTCGGGGTGCAACCTCGTCGGCGGCAGCCCGGACGCCGGCAACGCCGCCGGCAAGGTCACCGTGACCGTTGCCCTGGTCCCCGATCCACCGGGAGCCAGTGAGTTCTACCGCCAGCAGTTCGACGAGTTCGAGAAGGCCAATCCCGGGATCGCGGTGAAGGTGCTGGAGAACCCGTCCGACCAGCAGCTGAACGCGGTCGAGCTGATGTTCCAGCAGGGCAACGCGCCCGACGTATTCCGGGCCCAGGACGACGGCATGGACCGGATGGCCGCCCGCGGCTGGGTCGCCCCGCTGGACGAGTTCGTCACCCCGGACTTCCTCAAGCGCTTCCCGGCCGGAAGCATGGACCCGGCCACCTCGGGCCTGCACCGCGACGGCAAGCTGATGAGCCTGCCGCTGGTCTGGGGGCAGTGGTCGACCCTGCGGGTGTTCATCTACAACGAGGACCTGCTGAAGAAGTCCGGTTTCGACGGACCGCCGAAGACCTGGTCCGACTTGGAGAAGATGGCCACCAAGGTCACCACCGACGGCAAGGGCAAGTACTTCGGTTATGCCCCCACCGCCGCGAAGGCGGTCGGCGTCGAGATGCTGGCCGGCACCGCGGTGCCGTACTCGGTGCCCGCGACCGGGATCGACTTCCGCACCGGCAAGCCCGCCACCTCCAGCCCCGGGCTGGTCGAAGCGGTCGAGCTGAATCGCCGGATGCAGGCGAACAAGGTGATGATGCCCGGCTGGGAGAGCTGGGACGGCAGCCGCGCCTTCAAGGAGTTCGCGGCCGGCCGACTCGCCATGTATCCGTCGGCGCCGTGGCACGTGGCCGAGATCCGCAAGCTGTCGCCGGAGATCAAGATGGGTGTCACCGGGATCCCGGTGCCGGACGCCGGCCGGGGCGCCTACCAGCCGATCTCGCAGTCCTTCAGCCCGCTGTGGTCGATGTCGTCGAAGTCCGAGCACAAGGCCGAGGCCTGGAAGGTGATGGACTTCCTCTCGTCGGAGTCCTTCCACAAGGCGTACTACGAGAAGTTCGGCACACTGACCGCGCTGGAGAGTGCGTGGAAGTCCGAGGCGGAGAAGAACCCCGACCAGGCCGCGATCCTGAAGGTCGCCGCCGATGGGATGCGCCGGGTGCCGAGCCCGAAGCTGGCCACTCCTGGCGGCACCGCGGTGCTCGCCGCGCTGGCGGCCAAGCCGGACCTGAAGCACACCGACGCGGCGTTCAGTTCGATCATCAAGAACCAGCCGTTCGCACCGGCCGCCGCGAAGCTGGACCAGAACCTGCAGGCCTTCCTGGACCAGACGACCGCGAGCCTGAAGGCCAAGGGCCAGCAGGGCTCGGCCAAGGATCTGACCTTCGCGACCTGGGATCCCTTGAAGGACTACACGCCGGGAGGCTGACGCGATGACGACGACCGAGACCGTCGAGCGAAAGCTCGACCAGGCCCCGGTCCGGCGCGGGCGCACCGGGCGCCCGCGCCGCGGGCCGGGCCGGTTCCGCAAGCACCTGTGGAGCTACCTGTTCCTGGTGCCGACGGCGCTGCTGTTCGGCGGCTTCACGATCTGGCCGCTGATCGCCAGTTGGGTGTACGCGTTCTTCGACTGGGACGGCGTCGGTACGCCGACCGCGTGGGTCGGGCTCTCGAACTTCTCCGAGGTGCTGGGCTCGGCCGCGTTCTGGCGGGCGTTCTGGCACTCGCTGCTGTTCTCGATGGCCGCGATCTTCGTCGAGATGCCGCTGGCGCTGGTGATGGCGATCCTGCTGAACAACACCTGGCTGCGATTCCGCAACGTCTACCGGTTGGTGCTGTTCCTGCCCGTGGTCGCGACCACCGCGGTGATCGGGATCGTGATCGCGATCCTGCTCGACCCGGCCGGCGGCCTGGTGAACCAGGTGCTGCTGGACACCGGCCTGATCGACCAGCCGGTGAACTTCCTCGGATCCACGTCGACCGCGCTGCCGACGCTGATGTCGATCGACGTGTGGAAGGGCTTCGGCATCACCTTGATCTATTGGCTCGCGGCGCTGCAGACGGTGCCGAAAGACCTGCAGGAGGCGGCGGCGATCGACGGCGCCGGCTTCTGGCGGTCGCTGCGGTTCGTCACCCTGCCGGTGGTGACACCGATCGCGATCGTGATCCTGTTGCTGGTGTTCCAGCGCAGCCTGAGCACGTTCGACCTGGTCCGGGCGGTGACCGAGGGCGGGCCGGACTACGCCACTGACGTCGTACCGACCTATATCTACCGGTATGCGTTCGATCCGCAGTTGCAAGCACCCCGGTACGGGTTCGCCTCGGCGGCGGGAGTGACCTTCGGCGTGCTCACCCTGGTCGTGACGTTGCTGCAGACGCCTTTCCTGAAGCGCCGGATGAGTGGGAGTGCGACATGACCGGCCGCTGGCGGCTGATTGCCCGGCGCAACATCTGGCACGTGGTGCTGGTGCCGCTGTGCCTGGTCTGGATCTATCCGTTCGTATGGATGATCTCGGCCGCGTTCAAGACGCCCCGGGAGATGCTCCTCGGCGGGCTGTCGCTGCTGCCCGACGACGCCACGCTGGACAACTTCAAGCGGGCCTGGACGACCGCGAAGTTCGGTACCTACACCGCGAACACGATCACGTACTCGATCGCCGTGGTGATCCTGGTACTGCTGGTCGCGTCGACCGCGGGCTACGCGCTGGCCAGGCCCGGCCTGCCCGGCAAGAAGGTGATGGTCGGCGTACTGATCGCGACGATGTTCATCCCGCACGGCTACACGATCATCCCGACGTTCCTGCTGGTGAACGGGATCGGACTGGGCAACGGCCTGCTCGGGGCAGCGCTGGCGCAGGCCGGGCCCGCCCTCGTCGTACCCGTGCTGCTGTTCATGGGCTTCTTCAGTGGCATCCCCAAGGAGCTGGAGGAGGCGGCGCGGATGGATGGCGCGGGCTACCTGCGCACGTACTGGAAGGTGATGCTGCCGCTGGCGAAGCCGGTGGTCGGGACGGTCGCCCTGATGAACTTCATCGGCGCATGGAACGCCTTCTTCATCCCACTGGTCTTCACCCTCGGCAACCCGGAACTACGCACGCTCGGCGTCGGCATGTACGGCTTCTACGGCCAGGACACGACCGACTGGACCGGTCTGGCCGCGGCCGCCTGTATCGGTGTGCTGCCGATCGTGGTGGTGTTCCTGTTCCTGCAGCGCACCTTCGTCGAAGGCATCGCCGGTGCGGTCAAGAGCTGACCGGATCTCGTCGGCGGCGTACGTGCAAGGCGAGTCGCCCCGGCTGGATCCGCGCACGGGCGAGCTGATCTGGGTGGACATCTTGGCCGGCCGGGTTCATCGGGGACACCTGGAGGGCGGTTCGCTCACCGTGGTGCGGGACTACGAGATCGGCTCGCGCGTCGGCGTCGCCGTACCAGTGGAAGAGGACCACGGCGGGTGGGCGCTCGCGGTGCAGGACGGGTTCGCGCATCTCGGTGAGGATGGCACTGTCACGCCTCTGGTCAGCGGGCTGACGTCCGGTCAGGACCAGATGAACGACGGGTGCTGCCACCCGGACGGTAGCTTCTGGGCCGGCTCGCAGGCGATTCCCCGCGATCCGCATGCCGCCCTCTTCCGGCTCGACCCCGACGGCTCGGTCAGTACGGCGCTGTCCGGGCTGACGGTTGCCAACGGCATCGACTTCACCCCGGACGGCGAGACCGTGTACTTCGTGGACACACTGCCGCATCGGAGGTTGGAGGCGATCGCCGTCCACGGTGCCAGGCTCGGCGAACGGCGTACGGTCGTCGAGGTGACCGGCGGCAACCCGGACGGGCTGGCGCTGGATGACGACGGATGCGTCTGGGTGGCGGTGTGGGACGCGAGCGAGGTACGTCGATACGCCCCGACCGGTGAGCTCCTGGCGACGGTCGAGTTGCCGGTGCCGCGACCGACCGCCGTCTGCTTCCAGGGCAGCACTCTGGTGATCACCACCGCCTCGCTGGGCCTGGACGATCCGGCGCCGGGCAATGGGTGCCTGTTCGCGGTCGATGCCGGTGTCAAGGGACCGCCGTCGCGTCCCTGGAGAGGTGCTGTGATGGGGTGAGGGTATGAAGATCGAAGAGATCGACCTGGTGGCGTTGCCGGCCGCCGACGACTGGCCGGCCTTGGTGGCAGTGGTCAGGACCGACAACGGTCTGACCGGTCTCGGTGAGGTGGGGATGCGCGGCCGCGAGCGGGCCGCGGCAGGCTTGGTGCAGGACCTGCGCCCGCTGCTCGTCGGGGTCGACGCGACCAGGATCGAGCACATCTGGCAGCTGGGGTTCCGGTCGGTGTTCTTCCCCTCCGACCGCCACCACGCATCGGTGCTGGCCGGGATCGACATCGCGCTGTGGGACATCCGTGGGCAGTCGCTCGGCGTACCGGTGCACGAGCTGCTCGGCGGGCGGTCGCGGGACTACGTTCCGGCGTACGCACACGTGCGTGGCGGGTCGATGGACGACGTACTCAACCATGCCTCCGACCTGGCGGGTCAGGGGTGGAAGCATCTGCGGCTGACGGCGTGGGACCCGCAGGAGCCGGAGTACGACGCGCGTCGCGCGGTGCGCTGGTCGGTCGGGCTGATGCGGGAGCTGCGGGCCGGACTCGGAGACGACGTCGAGTTGCTGATCGACGTACACACCCGGCTCGATCTGGCCGAGGCGGTGCAGCTGTGCCGCGAGCTCGAACCGTTGCGGCCGTTCTTCGTCGAGGACCCGCTGCGCAGCGAGCACCTGTCGGCGTACAAGTCGCTCCGGAGCCGGGTCGGCGTACCGATCGCGGCGGGGGAGCAGCTTTGCACCAAGTGGGAGTTCCGGCAGCTGGTTGAGGACGAGCTGATCGACCACGCCCGGATCGACCTCGGCCACACAGGCCTCACCGAAGGGCGCAAGATCGCGGCGCTCTGCGAGACGCACCACGTGCAGTTGGCGCTGCACAACTCGATCGGCGCGCTCTGTACGGCGGCGTCGACCCAGTTCAACACCGCGCTGCCGAATGTGAGCGTGCAGGAGCAGGCCCACCGCGCCACCGCGCCGCTCGGTGCCTTCACCTCCACGATCGTGGCCGAGCCAGGCCGCTTGACCGCGTCCGACGCACCGGGCCTCGGCATCACCGCGGACCTGTCCCAGGCAAAGCCGCCCGAGACAGCCACCATCCCCCGCCTCCACCGCCCAGACGGCTCCGTCACAAACTGGTGAAACTCGTCCTCACCGGCGCTTCTGGCGGCGTCGGAACTCTGTTGCGCTCCGCCCTGGTCGAGCACGCCATCCGCGTGGTCGACCGGCGTCCAGCTGCCGGCTGGGGCGAGGGCGAGACCCTCCTTGCCGATCTCGGCGACCCGGACGTTGCGGCCGCAGCGGTGGCAGGTGCTGATGCCGTCCTCCACCTGGCCGGCAATCCGCGGCCTGACGCGGCCTGGGATCAGTTGCTGCCGGCAAACATCGCGACGACTGCCGCGGTGCTGGACGCCGCCGCGGCGGCCCATGTCTCGCGGGTCGTCGTGGCCAGCTCGGTGCACGCGCTCGGCGGCTACCTCCAGCGGGCGGTCCGAGAACCGATCGATCCGCAGAGCGCCCCACTGCCGTGCTGCCGGTACGGCGCGAGCAAGGCCTTCGCCGAGGCGGCCGCAGCGGCGACCGCATACGGAAGTTCGACCTCAGTGGTGTGCCTCAGGCTCGGTGGTTGCCGGCCCGTACCGCCGAACGCCGGCTATGCCCGGACCTGGATCGGCACGGACGACTTGCGCTCGCTGGTGCTGGCAGCGCTGACGGCCGATCTGCGGTACGGCGTCTTCGCCGGCATCTCGGCCAATGCGACCAGCCCGTTCGGTCCTGGTACGGCGGCGCGGGACCTCGGGTGGGTCCCGCGCCAGAACTCTGCGACGTACGGCGAGCTGCCGGAGGGCACGTCGGGCGTGCTCTGTCCGCCCGCTTGACCTACACCGGGCGGAACAGGGCGGCGTCGACGCGGTGGAAGCCTGGCGCCTCCACCTGGAGCCGGACGTAGCCGTCGGTGCCGGTGACTTCGACGGCGGCGACTTCGGCGACGACAACTTCGACCGCCTGTACGGCAACGGCAAGTCGTACCTGTTCCTCCGGCATCAGTTGTCCGGCGGCCACTCCAGCCTGGTCCGGCAGAAGCTCTCCGTGGACAACTACCCGGCCGACACCCCGAGCGTCGGCTGACTCCTAGGGCCCTGCGTCGGAGATCACTAGGGCGTGTAGCGGGCGATGAGGGTGTCCATCGCTTCGTCGATGGCGTGGTCGACGCGGTGCCGGGTCGGGTCCTCGTCGTGCCAGGCGACGATCTCGCGGGCTCCTGCTTCGAACGGGATGGTGGCGACGAAGTCCGGGACCACGCGGCGGAGTTTGGTCATGTCGAAGACCGCCGCGTGGGCCTTGTCGCCGAGGAGACCGTCGCCCCACCCGGGGTGTACGGCGGCGATGGCGTCGGAAGGGACGTGGACGATCTGTGCTGTCGTCCCGGCTGCGGCGGCGAGTGCGTGCGCGATCTGGTCCCAGGTCAGGACGTCGTCGGAGGTGATCTGGAAAGCCTCGCCGAGGGTGCGCGGGTGGCCGAGCAGCGGGACGAATCCGCGGGCGAAGTCGCTGTGGTGCGTCAGCGTCCACAGCGAGGTGCCGTCACCGTGGACCACGACGGGTTGGCCGCGGCGCATGCGCTCGACGATGGTCCAGCCGCCGTCGAACGGGACCAGGGTGCGGTCGTACGTGTGTGAGGGCCGCACGATCGTGACCGGGAAGCCTTCGTCGCGGTACAGCGTGGTCAGGAGGTCCTCGCAGGCGATCTTGTTGCGCGAGTACTGCCAGAACGGGTTCCGCAACGGCGTCGACTCGGTGATCGGCAGCCGGGCCGGAGGCGTCTGGTACGCCGAGGCGGAACTGATGAACACGTACTGGCCAACATGTCCGCGCAGCGCATCAGTGCGAGCCTTCACCTGATCCGGCGTGAACGCGACCCAGTCCACCACCACATCGAAGTCCTGACCGGCAACCTCCGCGAACGCCGCTGGATCATTCACGTCAGCCGTGATCTGCCGAACCTCGGGCGGCAGCGGCCGCACCGAGGTCTTCCCACGATTGACCACCGAGAGCTCAAGCCCCGCCCCAACCGCCCGCCACGAACACGCTGAGCTGATGATCCCAGTCCCACCGACAAACAAGACACGCAACGCAGCCATACGAACAACTCCTCAGAACGTGATTTCGATGTGGGTGCCAGTGGGGATGCCGGGATGGCGGAGCCACAGCACGCCATCCTCGGCGTCGTACTGCAGCTCGGTGCCGTCGGCTTGGACGGTGGTGGGCTCGGCGGGGACGCGTAGGGCGGTGGTTACCTGGACGCCGCCTGGGGCCTCGCAGGTGAAGTGGATGGTGGTTTTGTCTTGTTGCCAGTTGATGACTCGGCCGGCGGAGGCGAGGAGGGGCTCATCGTCGTAGGTGAGGTCGCGGAGCCAGGTGAGCTGACCGGGGCCCAGCTCTCGCTGGCGGACGATGCCTAGCTGTGGGTCGAGTAGATCGAGGTACTTGCCCTCGACAACCTGCGAGCCGCCGGCCTCCTCGAGTACGGCGCCGATGAGGTACGGACCGCGCTGCACGGACAGCCAGTTCGTGGACTTCCAGGGGTGGCCGCCCGCTTCGGCCAGCTCTCGGATCGCCGCGACCAGGTCGGCGGCGCGTTCCGGTGACTCGGTGAAGTCGGCCGGCCTGGTCGGAAGGAACCGTACCGAGCCCTGACCGATCGGCTGCACGCCGTCGCCGTTGCGGTCCGCGCCGAGCGCCTCGGCCAGGTGGTCGGCGCAGGTGTCGTAGCGGCCGGTCCACCAGGAGCGGATCTCGTGGTACGGATCGGCGCCGTCGCCGACGTACAGCAGGCTGCCGCCGCGGCTGACCCATCCGGCCAGCGCGTAATGGATGCCGGGGGCAAGCGGCTTCTGGAATTCGTAGCTGAGGACGAGTACGTCGACGTCGTCCAGTGCATCAGGAGTGTCGATCACGTTCTCCAGCTGGACCGGGCTGACCCGCTGCCCGTCGTACAGCGGTGGCAGCGCCAGGCCGTAGAAGTCGGAGAAGTGCAGCTGCTCGCGGCCTTCGAGTGCCAGGGCGTCCTGCAGGCCGTCGTAGTGTCCGCTCTCACCGCCGGGCGCCCAGCGCTGGAACATGGCGGTGTCCGAGAGCGCGATCCCGATCCGCGGTCCTTCGCCTGCCCAGCGCACCTCAGGCTGGTCCAGGTCGCGCAGGCTGTTCATGGCGATCAGGTAGCTGGTGGCAGTGTCCGGCGGAATCGGCTGCCGCTCGGTGGATCCCTCGCGCAGATACGGGCGGTTGAAGATCCGGTTGGGCCACGGCGCCACCTCGTACCGCGAGACGCCCGGGTGCAGCAGCGACGCGACGAGGGTGCGCTGGTAGTTGGCCAGGTAGTCCTCCCAGGTGCGGTCCGGGTGGTCCTCGATCGGATCGTGCAGGAACCACATCCGCCGGTCGGTGCCGCGGGTGAGGTCCTGCGCGATGCCGTACTCCAGGTACGCCGTCTCGAAGGTGCGCTCGGCGACTTTCCCGGCGTACACGTTGGGGGTGCGCGAGGTCCCGGTCCACACCTGGGCGATCGCGCCGTCGATCGAGGGCAGCGTCCGCAGCCGTGATTCGGGGCTGATGATCTGCCACTGGGTGTAGTTCAGGAGGCTGTGCGTCGGGACGTAGAAGCGCACCTGGCGACCCTGCTGGAGGGCTTCGTCGCGCAGTACGGACGTCACCCGGTCGAGGCTGCGGGAGAGCAGGTGCTGCTTGAGCTGCCCGGCGCGGAAGTGCGCTTCGGCGGTGCTGTGCGGAGCCTGCCAAGGCTCACCGAAGTACGCCTGCCACTCCCGCTTGAAGGACTCCGAATAGCCGGCGCGGGCCCAGAACTCCGGCTCTTCGAGATGGATGCCTTCGACACCGAGCTCGATGATCGGGCGGAGTTTCTGCACCAGGTACTCGGTGAAGCCGAACGTCGGGACCATGTACGGGATGTCGGTGCTCTGACCGTGCAGGATCGGCGACCCATCGCCCGCGGCCTGCGCGTCGGCCCAATGGTCGGAGCCGTCCCACCGCCCATCCAGATAGTCCTGATAGTTGCCCCAGGAGATACCGGTCATCAGATGCACGCGATACCCGGCCTCGCGCCACCGCGCAATGCGCTCCGGCGTGCTGTCGTTGAGCCCGTAGACCATGACGAAATCGGTCCGCAGGTCAATCGATTCGTCATACGCCGCCTGCTCCTGAAACCCAGTCGCCTCGCGGTCCTTGCTGTCCGTCATGCGCCCTTCCCGTTCCTCGACTGCCCTCAACCCTGGACCGACCAGGCACCCGGGCGCCAGCGCAACGTCAGGAACTGGACAGCTGCGGCTACGCGAGTCGGCGGGCGTGGGGTATTGGGACCTTGTCGTGGGGGGAGAGGAGCCACAGGGGGTTGCTGAAGCCGATGAGGGTGTTGTCGGTGTCGTACACCTCCACGCGGAGGTAGCTGCCGATGCCGCGTTTGAGGGTGAACGTGGTGGAGTCGTCGGTGAAGGCGTCGGCGGGTACGGCGTGCTTCTCGATGGACGGCGTACTCGCGCCGGAACGGTCGCAGAGGCCGACGACGACCTGCACTGTCGAGCCTGCGGGCAGATTCTGCGCGATGACTTCGACGGGGATCGCGGCCGCCGTGGTCTGGATGACCCGGCCCATCGCGCGGCGGCCGCGGATCGCGAGGTCGAGCCGCCCTGCCGACCAGAGCCGCTGATGGAACCACCAGGCTTGCCCGGACCGGAGTGCCGCGATGAGGTCCTTCGCCTCCTTCGACGGTGACCAGACCGAGGTGGTGTACAGGTGGGACTTGCCGCCCCAGTTCCGTCCGGCGTGGTCGTCGACCTGACTGGTCGCGGTCAGGAAGATCGCGTTGCGGGCGGCCGCGTCGTACTGGTTGATCCGGTCGTGGATCACGTCGAAGTTGCCGTCGGCGTTGGCCACCTCGGTCAGGTCGGTTCCGAGCGCCCGGGTCTGCACGAACTCGGCCGGCTTGATGTCCGGGTGGTTGTACTGCACGATCGCGCCGCGCTCCTGGTACCAGCGAACGACCTTCTCGGTGCCTTCGACGGAGCCGTCGAGCTTGGGTGCCTTGCCCTGGTCCGGGTACGGGTACAGCTCGAAGTTCTCCATGAAGACGTTCAGATGCCGGACCATCGATACCTCGGCCGCCAGCAACTGCTTCACGTTCGGGTACTGCTTGGCGTAGGCCTTCATCAGCTTCTGCTGGGTTTTGACCGGCCACCGCAACGGGTCACGGGTGCGGATGATCCGGAGGTGGTCGAAGACAGCCTGCGCGGTCGCGTTGTTGCGCGCGCGAACGCCGTACCGCAGCCGGGCCAGTCCGGAGTCCTCGGCGATGAGGTCCGGCCAGAACGCCTTGATGTCGTCGAGCAGACGCATCGTGAGGGCCTGCCAGCCGTCCTTCACCGGCACCGACACCACACCGGTCAGCGGCTTCTCGAGCACCCGGGCGCTCGTCGTACCGACGCGGTACTCCAGGACGTACACACCCGCCGGCCGGCCGTGGATCTCGGGCCGGTAGGACGTCTCCACCTGGACGACGAGCTCGGCGTCGGGCCCGATCTGCTCACCGAGTACGTCGATGGTGAGCGTCGTGTCGGAGATGTTCGTCGAGAAGAAGCTGTTGCCGGGGTCGCCCCACAGGTACGACACGCCCCAGTCCGCCGACGTCCCAGTCGCGGTGACGCGCAGCGCCTTGCCGTCCTCGTCCGGGCTGTGCGGATCGTCGACGAACGCGTGCGCCGTACCGCCGACCGTGCCCTCGTTCTGGACCGACCACGCCAGGTCGCCGTCCTCGTCCGTACCGTCGAAGGCGATGCCGTCGTCGTAGCCGTAAGCCTCCATCCGCCAGTCGTGGTCGGTCCACCAGACCACGTCGATGTTGTTCTTCGTCGCCTGCTCCAACTGCGAGAGCATGCTGGCGCCGCCTCCACCTGCGGCGTAACTGCCGCCCTCGCTGAAGCACGAGTGCGTGTGCAGCACCATGCTCACCGGCTTGAACCTCGGCGCCGGTGGTCGCGTGGTCTCGGCCGCCACGGCGGGTAGCTCCACACCACCGACAGCTGCGGCGATGCCGGCACCCAGGCCGGTTGCCAAGCCGGTTGCCAGGACGCGTCGGCGCGATAGGTCTCCTGCAGACATGCAGATTCCTTCCTCATCAGGCGATTGCCGTTCGAGGCTATGGACCTGCTGCCGAGCACGGGAACACTCAGGCAATCGAATTCCCCGAGGCGCGGGACAACGTTCACCAACGCCACGGACACCCTTCACGTTTGAAAGGTCAGTGGCTGAGATTCACGCTCTGTCCGGTGGTGATCGACTGCTCGATCGCGCAGATGATCTCCGTGACCAGTACGCCGTGGTCGATGCCCGGCCCGAGGTCGCCGCCGTCGACGAGTCCCGCCGCGAAGTCCTGAACCATCCACACGGCGGGGCCGACCTGTGATCGGCCGATCCGGCCGGAGACCGGCCACGCCGACCGGTACTTGTCGCTCACCACGGTGAGACCTTGATGCGACAGGTCCGCGGTCACCGACCCCTCGGTCCCGATCACCTGGAACCGGAAGTCGACGATGCCGTCACCGGCGTCCGGGAGCGTCCACGCCGACGAGAGCGTCGCGGTCGATCCGTCGCCGAAGGTGAGCAGCGCATGGACGACGTCCCAGGTGTCGATGCCGCGCTTGGCGAGGACACCACGCGATCCCACCGCGCTCACCGACACGGGCTTGCCGCCGGTGAGCCACAGGACCAGGTCGACGGTGTGCGGCATGAGAAACCAGGCCGGCGAGGACTGAGCCGCCCACGACAGCATGGTGGTCGGAACGAAGAAGGAGTTGCTCAGGGTGGCTGATGCCGTGATCGGTTCGCCGACGGACGCCATCGCTGCTTTGGCCTGCACCACGTGCGGGTTCCAGCGGTTCTCGAAGCCGACGAGGCATCGAACGCCCGCGCGGTGAACTGCCGCGGCAATGGCCTGCGCATCGTCCGAGGTGGTGGCGACCGGCTTCTCGATCAGCAGATGCTTACCGGCTTCAGCCAGGTCGACGGCGATCTGGCGGTGGGCGAAGTCAGGGGTCGCCACGATCACGGCGTCCGGATCGAACTTCTCGAGCAACTCGGAATGCGACGCGGTGACGGGCAGGCCGGTGGCGTCCCGCGCGCCCTCGGCCACCTTGGCCGAGGGCTCCGCGAGGCCGACGACGGTGACGTCCGGCTGAGCCTGCAGAGCCTCGGCGAACAACCTCCCGCGCAGCCCGGCGCCGACGATGCCAATGGTTACCATGAGCGACCCTTCAGGGAACGAGTGGATCAGAACAGGGTGAAGCCGCCGTCGACCTTCACGATCGAGCCGGTCATGAAGCTGGACGCGTCGCTGGCCAGGAAGATTGCCACCGGCCCCAACTCCGGCGGCAGCCCGTAGCGCTTCATGGCAGCGGGATCGACGCACCACTGTTTGAACTCCGGCTGGTCGACGGGCGACATCTCGGTGAGGAAGTACCCCGGCGCCATCGCGTTCACGCGGATCCCGTGCGGAGCCCACTCGGCCGCCAACGCCTTGGTCAACTGATGGACGGCGGCTTTGGACGAGAGGTACGACGCCTGCCAGCGGGGCTGGTTGACGATCTCGGCCGACATCGAACCGACGTTGACGATCGTGCCTCCGCCTCGCTCCGCCATCCGGCGCCCGACGGCACGACTGCAGTACCAGATCCCGTCGACGTTGACGGAGAACACCTCATGCCAGGCGGAATCGGGCGTCTCGAAGGCCCGCCCGGCGACGCCGATACCGGCGTTGTTGAGCAGTACGTCGATCTCGCCGAACTCGGTGCTCACCTGCTCGACCGCGCGTTCGACGTCGTCGACATCGGACACCTCGAGCTGTACGCCGTACGCGCGAATGTCGAGCTCGCTCAACTCGGCCGCGGCGGCTTGGGCCGAGGCGAGAGTTCGTGCTGTCACCGCTACCGAGGCACCGGCATCGCCGAGTGCTTCGGCCATCGCGCGTCCAAGGCCCCGGCTGCCGCCGGTGACGAGAGCGACCTTGCCCTCGAGTGAGAACTTCTGCAGGGCGTTCATGGTGTCCCTTCGGTGGCATGCGGGTGATCCGGTGGCTGCTGGCCTACATCTTCCACCGAAACACGCCTGAGCTTCTCGAGAAGGGCCAGGTCTCGCCCCTGGGGGGTGATGCCGCGGACGTCCGTACGACGCGACGATGGTGACCCTGCGAGACAGAGGGGGAGCACGATGTCGTCGGTGCGCGTGATGCGACTGGTCGTTCTGGCCGTGGCGGTCCTGGTTCTCGGCTCATGCGGCGGCGGCGACTCCGTCGGCACCCCGACTGTCGCGCCTTCGCGCTCAGCAGGCGAGCGGCCGGAAGGGACGGCGTCGGTTCCCAGCCCGACGCGGTCAGCAGGCCGTGCGGAAACCACCGCTCCCAGTCCCGAGGACACCGAGACAACCCGGACGCCGGCACGCCCCGAAACCACGGCCCCCAGTTCCGAGGACACGCAGCCGAACCCCACCCGGACGGTGACGCGCACCGAAACCACAGCGCCGCCCCCAGCGCCGACCCAGACAGAGACACGCACCGAAACCCTCGCGCCGACCCAGTCTCAGGCCGCCTCTCCGACCTCGCCGCCGACCTCGCCGGCCATCGCACCCACCTCGTCCGAGACATCCGGTACGCAGTCCTGGCTGTGGTGGGTCCTGATCGCGTTCCTGGTTGCGCTCGCCGTGGCGATACCTCTCCTGGTCCGAAGCCGGCATCACGCGGCCTGGCGGGACGACCTTGCCTCCGCTGAGGAGGAGGTGGCGTGGTTCGCCCGGTCGCTGATCCCCGAGCTCCGCCGGACGGGGTCGGTCGAAGCAGCCGCCGGCGGCTGGGCCATCGCCGCGAGCCGCGTGACTGCGGCCGAGGACCGCCTGACCGTACTGGAGGCGTCCGCACCCGACGAGTCCGCCCAAGCCCGAGCAGCCGCCCTTCGAGACGCCGTACGCTCCGGGCGGGTTCGCATGGAAGCCCTCCGCGAGTCCAGCAGCACAGAAACGATGTCCCAGGACCTGGACACCGTCGCCGCCGACCTGGAGGCAGCCCTGACACCACCAGTTCCAGCGGAGTGACCGGCGACCACGCCGCGGATCGCTCCGGATCCGCGGCACAGTCACTTCAAACGGTTGTCGGAGGTGGCTTCTAGAGTGCGCGCATGACTTCCGCGAGGTACGACGGAGACACCTGGGACCTGGCATCCAGCGTCGGCACGACCGCCACCGCGGCCGCGGCAGCCCGGGCGATCGCGAGCCGAACGGATCGACGGCTGATCGACGACCCGTTCGCCGAACCGCTCGTCCGGGCGGTCGGCATCGATCTCCTCACCAGGCTGGCGACCGGCGAAACACCTCCTGGCGATTTGGTCGAGCAAGTCTGGATCGACGTCGCCAAGGTGCGTACCGCGTTCTACGACGAGTTCTTCCTCGATGCGGCGAACGCCGGTGTGACGCAGGCCGTGATCCTTGCCTCGGGACTGGATTCCCGCGCGTACCGACTGCCCTGGCCGGCCGGAACCGTGGTGTACGAGCTCGACAAGCCCGAGGTCATCGAGTTCAAGACCCGCACCCTGGCCGAGCTGGGCACTGCGCCGACCGCCGACCGCCGAGTGGCCGCGGTCGATCTCCGCGACGATTGGCCCGCCGTACTGCGCGCCGCGGGATTCGACCCGGCCCGGCCGACCGCCTGGAGCGCCGAAGGCCTGCTCGGCTATCTGCCGCCCGAGGCGCAGGATCGCCTGCTCGACACCATCACCGAACTCAGCGCCCCGGGGAGCCGGATGGCCACCGAAAGCACGCCGAATCCTCAACCCGGCGACGAGGCCAGGACGAAGCAACGCCTGGATCGCATCTCCGAACAATGGCGCGAGCACAACTTCGACCCCGACATGGCGAGGGTGCGCTACTACGGCGAGCGCAACGAAGCCGCGCCCTACCTGACCCGCCAAGGCTGGACGCTGGACGCAATCACCATCCGCGACCTGCTCGCAGCCAACAACCTCCGACCCCTCACCGACGACGACATCCACCTGGGCGACGTCCGCTACATCACCGGCACCCTCGCCGAGTAGCAACTCCCCGGAGCTGTCGGATCTGCGCCATCGTGCTCGTAGTAAGGGTGAGCGGCTGTCCAGGAGGGGCGCCGTCCGAGCAACAGGAGATGATCCGAGATGCGGTACCTAGTTTCCGCGATCGACGACGAGACCAGTTCCGCCGGCCCGGGCGATCCGCAGGCCCCGGGCGCGTACAACAGCCGGCTCGAGGCCGAGGGGCACCTGGTCTTCGTCGGCGGGCTCGCAGCGCCCGGCACAGCCACGGTTATTGACAACCGGAACGGGAAACCGCTGGTCACCGACGGACCGTACCTGGAGTCGAAGGAGTACCTCGCCGGCTTCTGGGTCATCGAGGTACCCGACCTCGCCACAGCGCACAGGCTGGCCGCCGAGGCCTCCAAAGCCTGCAACCGCAAGGTCGAGGTACGCCCGTTCCAATGACCCGCAACTGCACGAACGGCCACGTGACGCGGCGGCCGCTCCCGGCGTACGGGAGCGGCCGTCTGCATCGTCAGCTGACGTGCGGGCGGTGGCCCGGCTCCTGGCGGGGGACGGACTGCTGGCTGCCGGGGATGGTCGGCAGCGGCAGCTGGGAGGCCTGGTACTGGGCGAGGTTGTACTGACCGGTGGTGTCCGGCAGGGTCGGCGCGTGTTTCGAGTCGCCGAACCGGAACGCGCCGGTCAGGTCGCCGACGGTCTCCCGTCGCCAGTCGCTGATGTTGGTCTCCTTCACGCCGGTGATGCGTTCCAGGAAGCGCAACTGCGAGGTGTGGTCGGAGGTCTCGGAGAAGACGTAGCCGCCGGTCGTCCACGGCGAGACGATGATGCACGGGACCCGGAAGCCCAGTCCGACCGGCAGGCCGGCGCCGTCCACCCCGGTGTTGGAGGTCTTGAACACGAACTCGTCGGGCGTGCCGGGCTTGGGGGTCGGCGGTACGACGTGGTCGAACATGCCGTCGTTCTCGTCGTACGACAGGATGAACACCGTCTTGGCCCACACCTCGGGGTTGGCGGCGATGGCGTCGATCTTGCCGGCCACGAAGGTCGCCCCGGCGGCAGGCAGCGCGGCCGGGTGCTCGTCGAAGCCCGACGGCGGGAGGATCCAGCTCACGGTGGGCAGTTGGTCGTTCATCGCGTCGTACTCGAACTGGCCCATCGGCTGGGTGACCATGCCGTTGTCGTACAGCGGGTCGCCGGGCTGCGCGTTGCCGAACTGCTTCCACTTGCTGATCGACGCCGCTCCGGTCTGGCCGCCGGGCTGGCGGTAGACCTTCCAGCTGACGCCCGCCTTCTGCAACCGCTCGGGGTACGTCGTCCAGCTGAACTGGTTCGCCGGTCCGCCGGTGGTCAGCGACGGTCCGCCGGCCAGGCCGTTGGGGTCGAGCGTGCCCGACATCCACATGTGCCGGTTCGGGGCCGTGGGGCCGAGGACCGAGCAGTGGTAGCCGTCGAGGATGGTGAAGGCCTCGGCGAGGGCGAACTGGAACGGGATGTCCTCGCGGGTGAAGTACCCCATCGTGTACTGGCCGTCGGTGGCGCCGTCGGAGGCCATGTGGGCGGGCACCCAGTTGTCGTTCTTCCCGCCGTTCAGCGCCTCGTGCTGCACGGTCCATTCGTGGCTCATCGACGGGATCGCCTGGGCGGCGGTGATCTTGGTGTTCAGCCGGTAGGGCAGCAGGTAGCCGTCCGGGTTCGACGGGTCCGGCTGGTAGATCACGTTCCGGCCGTTGGGCAGTCGCGCCGCGCGGGGGTCGCTGAAGCCCCGTACGCCGGACAGCGTGCCGTAGTAGTGGTCGAAACTGCGGTTCTCCTGCATGAGCATGACGACGTGCTTGATGTCCTTCAGCCCACCGTGCTTCGGGGGCGGTGACGCGAGCGCCGTACGGACGTTCGGCGGCAGCGCGAGCGAGGCCGCGGCCAGGCCGGCCGCTGCGGCGCCAGTGCCGAGCAGCCGGCGCCGGCTCATGCCCGCGGGTGCGTCAGGGGAGTCGTTCATGGTTACCTCACATCGACAGTCGAGTACGCCGCAACCGGCGCCCTGCGATCGTCGACCTCCGACCTGACCCACCGCTGATACCTCGATGGCGCGCTACCAAACGAACGGCAACCAATGCCATAGGCAACCGAGTGCGCGATGTCCGTCTTCATGGTGTTCAGGTCAGTGGCGGCTGCTCGCGGTCCAGTCCGCATCCGCGGGCGGGACCTCATCGCCGGTTGTCAGGTAAAGCCGGTCGATGCGGAGCCCGGACTTGCGGGCGAGAATCGACAGCACATGTGGTCCGGGGTGCAGCTCCACGTCGGACAGCAGTGTCCACAGCCAGATCTGCTGGGTTCCGAAGCTGTACAGGTTTCCACCCGAGTACTGCGCGTCGAGCGACAGCGGGGTTCCGTCGACCGCAAGCCAGCACGAGTCGTCGTCGCGGTCGTCGTATTTCGCCAGCAACCACACGTGGTAGCTGCCCTGCTTCGTGACGTCCACGGAGTAGTGCAGCCCTGGAGCCCGCACCGGGTCGTCCCATCGGAGGCCTCGCTCGGCGATGTGCACGGCCAGTCCGGAACCACCACCGGTCTCGGCCTGCGTGTGAGACCAGGTCACAGCTTCCGCATCGAGGCTCGGTGTCGTCCATGCGCTGGCCTGGTTGACGAGCGCGTACTCCGCCTCGAGCGCGAGGACACCGCCCTCCTCGACCACGACGCCGGCGCCGAGTTCCTCGAGGACGTTCTTCGTCCCGTCGTCACGGGTCCAGGAGTGCGGTGCGGCGAGGGCCTCCTGGGCCACCGCGTGGTTGGGCTTGAACGTTGTGTCCGTGTCCCAGAACCCGTGTCCGGCGTACACCACCGGCGGCGGTGGCACTGCGTCGGGATCGGTGCGGTAGATGTCTCGTGCGACGCGGGCGAGCTCTTGCTCGTCGACCAGATCGGGCGCCGGCTCCGGTGTCGCTTCTGTCGGCCGGCCGGTGTGCTGACTGAACTGCGGGCCGAGGTTGGAACTGCGCCGCGTACCGGTGTAGATCACGAGCTTGGAGACGGCGAGGCCCGGATCGACGGACTGGATGCGGAGGGTGTGCCGGCCGGCGTCGAGGTAGGGCAGCCGGGCCTGGAGCAGCTCGACGTTGTCCAGTACGGCGGTCGTCCAGGCGCCGCGGTACTCGTCGGTGGTCGGCGATTCGATCACTACCGGCGCGGCATCGTCGGCGCTGACTGCGACCCGGATCCGGCCGGTGGCGTCGAGGGTGGGAAGCCGGTGGAGTTCGAGCAGGTGCGCTCCAGCAGTGACGAGGTGTACGTCGTACTCCAGCACGGCATCGCGGTCTCCGCGCGCGACCGCTGCGCTGTTCTCGTACCGCCCGAGATGGGGCACCGTCACCCACGACGACGAGGCAACTTCGAGACGGCGCTCGGGCAGCGACGGGTCGATCGAGAGGTACCCGTCGGCCTCGACGGAGCCGATGAACCCCGGATCGGGAGCGAGGACGGACGGGACGCTCACCGTGACGGCGACCTCCGTTTCGTCGTCGAGGTTGCGGATCACGATCGTTCCTGACTGCCCGCGCCGGGCCTGCGCGTCCGGCACACTCACCGAGAGACGAGCCTCGGTGTCGATGACGCCAGACAGAGGGGAGACCTCGATCCAGTCGTCGGCGGCGACCTGGTATTTCAGACCGCCTGCACCGGTGGTGAAGACCTCGAGCCATTTGGTGGTGGCGCCGTACGACCAGAAATCGAGTCGGGGGTCCTCGGTCGCTACGTCGTCGCCCCACGGCAGTACGCCGAGACCGGGTGCGCCGATCGACAGGGCCGGCTTCGCCGCTGGGTACAGAGCCATCACCGGCGGCGGGAACTGGTCGGGAGTGAACATGTGTGCCCACTTCCCGCCCGACATGGTGTGGTTGTAGTAGTGCATCGCCGCCCGCTTGTGGCTGTCGAACCTGCGGGACAACGTCAGGTAGTGGTCGGCGGCAGACACTTTGCCCTGATCGAAGGCGAGTGTGCTTCGGTCGGCGTACCGGAACTGCGCGCTGGTCAGATAGGCGAGATGGATCTTGATTCCGATGAGCTGGAAGAAGGCGTCCCGCTCGTCGGCGGGCAGAGTGTCGTGGATCTCGTTGGTCCGCACGTACAGGCGGTGCAGGGCATCTAGCCGGCGTCCGGCCTCGTCGCCGTAGCCGGTCTGCGTGAACGTGTTCGAGCTCAGGTGCTCGATCTTGCGCTGGTTGGCCAGCTGGTAGTACTCGGCGTACAGGTGGGCGAGGTGCGAGCCGTGGCCGCCGGAGAACGTCTTGGCCGCCCACTGCTCGACGAAGCCGACGGCGTCGGAGGTGGAGGACTCCTTGCCGGCCTCCCAGGCGGATCGCAGGAAGAACTCCGTCTCGATCTCCAGCGGTTTGAGCCCACCGACGTTGTCGACCCAGAGGCGGCGGATCCCGCGGTCCCATGCCTTGGTCAGCTCATGGCGCATGAGCGCGAGTGGAGTCGAGGACGTCGCGAGGTAGCTGCGTGGCGGCTGTGACCAGTAGGAGGAGTGGTAGTACAGGCCGTGGCCGCCGGAGCGTTCGCGCTCTTCCGCGGAGGGGAAACGGCGGATGTAGCCGAAGTTGTCGTCGGCCCACACGATGGTCACGTCATCGGGTACGCGCAGGCCCGCGTCGTACAGCGGCAGAACCTCCTTGTACGGGATGAAGATCTGGGGTACCTCGTCAGCGCGGTCGCTGAGCTCGTGGGCGAGCAGCGCGCGCTGGTCGGCGATGACCTGCTCGAGCAGACGGACCCGCGCCGTGTGTTTGTCCGACTCGCTCAGCGTGCCGTCGGCGTCGATGGCCGCGGTGGAGAACCCGTAGTCGTGGATGCCGCGCATGCCCACGGTCCAGGTGACGTCGAAGGCACGGTTCTGCTCGATGCTTCCGCGCCAGTACTCGAGCAGCTTGTCCCGGTTGCGGCCTGGCAACGAGTAGTCGTACACGACCGGCTCACCTTGGTCGGCGACCCATGGGTCGAACTCGTGCTCGTTGGAGCGCAGCAGCATGTCGCAGTGGCTGCCGCCGATCACGATGCCCATCGCGTGAGCCAGCCGGCCGTTGGCCGGGTCCTGATTGAACGCGTTGACGTGCATCGCCGGCCACAGGTAGTTCGCCTTGAGGCGCAGCAGGAGTTCGAAGACGCGCCGATAGGTCTCCGGTCCGATCGTGCCGTCAGCGGTGTGGCTGCGGGCCCAGGCGTCGAGCTCCTCCTCGTCGTTCAGGAAGATCCCGCGGTACCGGACGGACGGCCAATCGGCCCTGGTTCCGCGCGCGATGGTGACGTGTTCGCGCCGGCGGACCGGAACGTCGCCCCACCAGTGCCACGGCGAGACTCCGATCGCCTCGCACAGGTCGTAGATGCCGAAGATCGTGCCGCGCCGGTCGGCGCCGGCGAGATAGACCGCGTCCGGTCCGGACTGGATCACGAACCCCTCCCAGCGCAACCCGCCACCGGGCGCCGTGAGCGCCGAGACGTCCAGGTCGCCGCGGGCGATCGCTTCGTCGATCGCCGGTGACACCCCGATGGTCCCGATCACCAGCCGCGCTCCGGCAGCCTGCGCCGAGATCGTCGCGTGGGCTCCGCAGACCGTCTCCAGGTCCCGGCAGAGGTCCTCGGCGGCGCGACGGACGGCCCCGTCCTCGGCGCCGCCGAGCGCGATGGTCGTGGCCCGATCGCGCGCTGCGACAAGGGTTCCTCCGTCGCGGCTCTCAGCGACATAGCTGCTGGTCATGGCATCTCCGATGGTGTCCAAGGTGCGACATGGAACCGTCGCGTCAGATGACGCGCTCACGGCGGTGGCCGAGTCAACTTAGCTGAGCTCAACACCGACGATTTCTTGGGTTCTCGCTGACTGGACAGTGAGCATAGGCGATGTTGACGAACTCTGGAACCGTTGTCATGATGGCCGCAGTTCCAGAGTGTTGTCACCGGGGATCGGCCTGCGCCGCGGCGTGCCGTTCCCTCGAGCAGAGGAGTGGTGCGATGGGCGACGAGGCTGACCAGCCGTCGCTGAGAGGCGGCGACGCATGAGCGTTGCCGAGTTGCAGCAGCTGACGAGGCGCCGGGGCGGGCCGAGAGCCAAGGGCGACACGCCCGACAACAAGGCAGCCCTGATCTTCCTCGGGCCCTGGCTGGTCGGAGTGGTTGCGCTGACGATCGGCCCCCTGATCGCCTCGCTGTACCTCGCCTTCACGAACTACAACCTGCTGCAGGACCCGAAGTTCGTCGGTCTGGACAACTTCGTCCGGATGTTCTCCGACGATCGGCTGCATCATTCGCTGAGGGTCACGTTCGTCTACGTGCTGGTCGGTGTGCCGGGCCAGTTGAGCGTGGCGCTCGCCCTGGCGATCCTGCTGGACAGTGGCATGAGCGGGCTCACGTTCTACCGGTCGGCGTTCTACCTGCCGTCCCTGTTGGGGTCGAGCGTCGCGATCGCCGTACTGTGGCGGCTGATCTTCGGCGGCGAGGGACTGTTCAACAGCGTCCTCGGCTTCTTCGGCCTGCAGACTCACACCAGCTGGATCGCCAACCCGGGTACGTCGCTGTGGACGATCATCGTGCTGCACATCTGGACGTTCGGTTCACCGATGGTGATCTTCCTGGCCGGCCTGCGGCAGATTCCCCGCGAGCTCTACGAGGCCGCCTCCACCGACGGCGCGGGAACGTGGCGCACCTTCACCTCGATCACCCTGCCGCTGCTGACTCCGATCATCTTCTTCAACCTCGTGCTGGCGATCATCAACTCGTTCCAGGCGTTCACGCAGGCCTTCGTGGTGTCGGGCGGCACCGGCGGTCCCAGCGATTCGACCTTGTTCTACACGCTGTACCTGTACCAGGAGGGCTTCGGCTCGTTCCGGATGGGGTACGCGTCCGCGCTGGCCTGGCTGCTGGTCGTGATCGTCGGCGCCTTCACCGCGATCAACTTCTGGGCCTCGAAGTACTGGGTGCACTATGACGACTGAGACTTGGTGGACCCGGACCCGGCGGATCGCGCGGCAGGTGCTGATGATCGCGGCCGTGCTGCTTGCCCTGTATCCCGTGCTCTGGATGCTCGTCAGCTCGCTGCGGCCGGACGGGCACATCTTCTCCAACCCGTCGCTGCTGCTGAACACGTTCGAGACCTCGAACTACACCCGTGGCTGGTCGGCGCTCACCCGGCCGTTCAGTACCTATCTGCTGAACTCGGCGGTCGTGGTGCTGGGCGCGATCATCGGCAACCTGGTGACCTGCTCGATGGCTGCCTACGCCTTCGCGCGACTGAGATTCCGGTTCCAGAAGCCGGCGTTCGCGTTGATGCTGCTGATGATCATGATCCCGATCCATGTCGTGATCGTTCCGCAGTACGTGATCTGGGCGCAGGCGCACCTGATCAACACGTTCTGGCCGCTGATCGTCCCGAAGTTCCTGGCCACGGACGGCTTCTTCGTCTTCCTGATGGTCCAGTTCATCCGCGGGCTGCCGCGGGAACTGGACGAGGCCGCCCGGATCGACGGTGCGGGCCACGGCCGGATCTTCTTCCAGATCCTGTTGCCGCTGATGACCCCGGCCCTGGCGACCACGGCCATCTTCACGTTCATCTGGACCTGGAACGACTTTTTCAGCCAGCTGATCTACCTGACCGATCCCAACCTCTACACGGTGCCGGTCGCGCTGCGGTCGTTCGTCGACGCACAGTCGCAGTCGTCGTACGGCTCGATGTTCGCCATGAGCGTCGTCTCGGTCATCCCTTTGTTCCTCGCGTTCACCTTCGGGCAGAAGTACTTGATCCGCGGCATCGCGACCACCGGCGGCAAGTAGCCGGGCACCTTCCATCCAGAAAGCAGGACAACAGCCATGCGTTTGAGAATTCGACGCGCTGCCGCCGGCGCGGTCACGATCGCTCTGGCCTCCCTCGGTCTGGCCGCCTGTGGCGTCGGCACCGACGCCGGGTCGGGCAAGCCGGCCGAGCTCAGCCAGGGTGACGTGAACCTCCGGGTCAACTGGTGGGGCGGCGACGCCCGGACCAAGCTGACCCAGACCGCGATCGCCGCGTTCGAGAAGAAGCATCCGACCATTCACGTGACCGGCGAGTTCTCCGACTGGAACGGCTACTGGGACAAGCTCGCCACGGCGACGGCCGGCGGGAACTCTCCCGACGTCATCCAGATGGATCAGCTGTACCTCGCTTCGTACGCCGACCGCGGCGCGCTCACTGACCTGTCCAAGATCAGCCAGCTCAACACGTCCGCTCTCGACCCGTCCGTGCTCGGGATGGGGCGGACCAAGGACGGCCTGTACGCGATGCCGATCTCCACCACGGCGTTCGGTCTGCTGGTCAACAAGGACACCCTCGACAAGCTGGGCATCTCGCTCCCCGACACGAACACCTGGACCTGGGACCAGTTCGACGCGTTCGCGCGCTCGATCACGGACAAGTCCGGCGGCAAGGTGTACGGCACGACCCCCTGGGGCAACGAGTACTCGCTGGAACTCGCCGCCCGGCAGGCCGGCGACCAGATGTTCAAGGACGGCCAGATCGTCATCAAGCCCGAGACGGTGGCCGGCTACTTCCAGCGGGCCCTCGACTGGTCCAAGGACGGCGCCTCGCAGCCGGCGTCCCAGTTCGCCGAGCAGGCCTCGGCGACTCTCGAACAGTCCGACTTCGCCACCGGCAAGTCCGCGATGATCTTCACCCAGGTGTCCCAGCTGACGGCGTACGCCAAGGCCGCGGGGGATGCGAACGTCGTCGTCGCCAAGCTGCCGACCGATGCGAACGCGGGCAAGTACTTCTACTTCAAGCCGGGCATGTACTGGTCCGTTTCCGCCAAGAGTGCACACCCGGCCGAGGCCGCCCTGTTCGTCGACTTCATGGTCAACGACCCGGACGCGGGGGCCATTCTCGGCACCGAACGCGGACTGCCCGCCAATCCCACGGTCGTCAAGGCGATCACCGGCCACCTTGACGCCAATGACAAGAAGGTCGTCGACTACACCGACGCCATGACGCCCGACCTGGGGCAGGCCCCGGAGATCGTCCCGAACGGCGCCAGCGACACCGACACCCTGATCCTTCGCTACCTGCAGGACGTGCTCTTCGGCAAGAAGACGCCGCAGCAGGCCGCCGACGGACTGATCGGCGAGCTCAAGTCAGGAATCAGCGCCGCACAGTAGGACGCGCTCGTACGGCGTGGGTCCAGGCGGCTCACGCCGTACCGGCATGTCATCCACGCGATGGGGTGCTTGCGCGGACCGTGATGCGGGCCTCGAAGTGCTCGGCCCGCCGCTGTTCCGCGGGAATGGACGTCGCCATGTCCACCACAGCCGCTCCGACGGCCTCCAGTGCCAGGTTCACGCTGGTCAGACCAGGAGTGACGTCATCGGCGTCGACGACGTCGTCGAAGCCTGCCACGCCGATGTCGGTGCCCGGAACGAGGCCGATCGTCCGCATCGCGCTCATCGCCCCGAGGGCCATGGTGTCGGTCGCCGCGACCAGCGCGTCGACGTCCGCGCGGCGGGCCGACAGCAACTCGGTCGCCGCTGCGTACCCGCCTTCGCGCGACATCGGAACGTCACGCAGGTGTGCGACGTGGTCGACGTGAACTCCCGTCTGCCGTGCTCCCTCGGCGATCCCGGTCTCCCAGGACCGGACGCCCGACGAGTCTCCGTTCGGCCGGATCAACGCGACCGAGCGGTAGCCGAGCTCGGCGAGCGAGGTGATCAGCAGCCGGGCGCCCTCGCGCCGGGGAACGATCGCCGTGTCGAAAGGCAGTTCGTCCTCGCCGGCCACGACGATGCGCCCGCCGTCGCGCTCGTACCGCTCGAGCTCGCGCAAGAGCGCCGCGTGCGAGGTGTTCGTGCCGCCCCGGGCTCCGGCGAGCACGAGGGCCAGTGGTCGCTGGCTACGCAGCATCCGGATGACCCGGACCTCGTCGTCGGCGGCGTGCTCGGTCCCGCTGATCGTGACCATCAGGCCGCGGTGCCGAGCCGCGTTGATCGCCCCGTGGACCAACTGGGCGTTGTACGGGTCGCGGATGTCAGAGACCACCATGGCGATCGTCGGGGTCGCACCGGTCGTGGTCGCGCGCGCCGACGAGTTCGGGCGGTACCCCAGCTTGGTCGCCGCGTCGTGGACCCGCAGGCGGGCGTCGTCGGTCACGTAGCGAGACGCCGGATCCAGAGCTCGCGATGCCGTCGCCAGACCGACGCCCGCCGCCTTGGCGACGTCCCGCAAGGTGACGACCGGACGCCTGGCCCCGGATCGAGTCGTTGCTCCGTCGTCATTGTCTTTGGCCACGCAATGATTGTCCCATCGCGTCCCTGAGCGATGCTATGACCATGCACGCAGTCGCCGGCCCGGGCCGGCGTGACGATCGGAGTCGAATCGGTGGCAGCTGACCAGCCGACGGGCACCGCAACCCTCCGGGACGTTGCGAGGGTGGCAGGTGTGTCGCCGTCGACGGCCTCCAGGGTCCTCAACGGCGGCGGCCGCGCGGTCAGCGACGATCTCTCGGTGCGTGTCCTGGCTGTGGCCGACGCCCTCGGCTACGTCAGCAATCAGGCAGCTCGAGCGCTGCGTGGCCAGCGCTCAGGAGTGGTCCTCCTGGGCGGTGATCCGCGCACCGCCTCCATCGCCGCGATGGGTGCCGGCATGGAGGAAGCCGGTCGTGAGCGGGACGTTGCCGTCAGCATCACCGCGGTCGGGCCCGACGCCGAGACCCACCTTGCGGCGCTACGGATCCTGCGTGGCCTGCGCCCGCTGGCCCTGGTCGTGACCAGCGCCAGCTTCGTCGGTACGGACCGGGAGTTGATCCTCGCCGAACTCGAGGCCGCCCATCGTGAAGGGGCGAACGTGGTGTTCATCGGCGAGCACGACTACGACTTTCCCGCCGTACGGTTCGACGACGTCGAGATCGGCCACCTCGTCGCGCGTCACATGGCGTCGCTCGGGCGCCGGCGGCCGGCGATCCTGACCTCGGCCGGCCACCCGGCCATGGAGGGCCGCACGCAGGGGTTCCTCGAAGCTCTTGCGGCGGCGGGGTACGACCGCGATGCCATCGCCGTCGAGAGCGTCGAGATCTCGCGAGAGGGCGGCCGTACGGCGACCAGGCGGTTGCTCGAACGCGCCGACAAGCCGGACATGCTCCTGGCCGGCAACGACGTGCTGGCGATCGGAGCGATCCATGAGGCCCACGAGGCAGGGCTGAACGTCCCGCGGGACATCGCCGTGTCAGGCGTCGACGACATCCCGATCGCCCGTGACATCACCCCGCCCCTGACCACTGTCTCGCTGCCCTTCATGGAGGCGGGGAGGGCGGCGCTCGCCATGGCCCTTGACGGCGACGACCAGTCCGACATCCATCTGCAGAGCCGCCTGATCATCCGCGACAGCACCGTGCCAGCCTGACCCCTGCACTGCGAGACCCCTGCGGCCCGTTGTGGAACCGTTGTCTGATTGATGTCCACTTCCGGTCAGATTCTCTTGTTTGCGCCGTTGACGGAGATTGGAACCGTTGGCACACTCGGCAAGGGATCGGCGAACAGGGAGGAACAGGAACCATGACCAAAGTGAGGCGTTGGGTCACGCACCTCGTCGTACCGGCAGTCGGTGTGACGATGGTCGTCGCCGGTGCGGCTCCCGCATCCGCAGCGCTGCCGGCAGAGTCGCCGAAGTCGGCGCCTTCGTTCGCCGGGTACACCGACAAGACCGCTCTGAAGACCGAGGGGCGCAGCGTCGTGGACAACGGCGCGCTTCCCGTCGTGGACGGCTCGGCACCGCCGAGACGGGGCGGGACCACCTACTACGTGGACTCCGCCGGCGGTGACGACACGGCGAAGGGCAAGTCGCCGTCGACTGCCTGGAAGACGTTGGCGAAGGTCAACGCGACGGCGTTCGGACCTGGTGACCGGATTCTGCTGAAGGCCGGCAGTTCGTGGAGCGCCGAGGGTGACCAGGTCGCCAAGGAGGCGTACGACTACACCCAGTGGACGGCCGGCCAGCCGACGGACGTCGCGGGCACCGACCCGACCGCGCTGCTGGCGCCGAAGGGCTCCGGCTCGGCCGCCAGGCCGATCATCTTGTCGAGCTACGGTGACGGCGCTGCCCCCGAGCTGAACGGCCGCGGGGTCGTCAACGACGTAGTGCAGTTGAACAACCAGGAGCACTGGGACATCTCGAACGTCGAGATCAGCAACGTGACGGACGGCTTCGATCCGTCGAAGTTCCAGCCTGGCAAGAACCAGGGGCTGTTGCCGGGGGAGGAGAACCCGTTGACCGGCGACCTGCGCGGCATCCACGTGCAGGCCGAGAATTCGGGGACGCTCGCGGGGTACAGCATCCACAACGTCTTCGTCCACGACGTCAGCGGCGTCATGTGGTCGATCGGCAGCACCGGACTCGACCGCTCGAAACGCACCGGAGGCATCCTGTTCGAGGGCCTCAAGGGCGACGCGCAGACGGTCTCGCAGTTCGAGGACATCACGGTGAAGGACAACTATGTCGCGAACACCGCGTTCGCGAACGTGATCTTCAAGCAGTTCTCCGGGATGGGTGAGAACCGCTACAAGGACGTCGAACCCGGCTGGGGCGACCGCGCCGTCGGCAAGGCCGCGAACGACGGCACGGTCACGGCCGACCCGGACTGGCGCCCCCATCAGGACATCGAGGTCTCGGGCAACTACCTGACCAACCGGGACACGCAGTACGGCTGGGACTCGCTCTATCTGACCAGCGTCCAGCGCGCCACCGTCGAGGGCAACGTCATCGACGGCGCGGGCGTGTCGGGCATCGAGATGTACTACACGGACAATGTCGTCGTCCAGAACAACGAGGTCGCCGAGCTGGAGACGCGCGTCAACGCCGCCGACTCGAACGGAATCGACCCGGACCGCGGCTCGACGAATATCCTTGTCCAGGGCAACTACATTCACGACTCCGGCGAGGGCGTCCTGCTGTGCGGCTTCGGCTTCGGCTCGGCGGTGGTGCGGTACAACATCATCCAGGACGTCGACCGGAACTACGTCAATCCGCACGGCGACAGCGGCGTGAACGTCGTCTACAACAACCTGATGTACAACACGCAGCGGCCGGTGAAGAACAACACCGTCGGATTCTTTGAGTCCTCCGGGACCGCGAGCTCGATCCTGACCGCGAAGAACGCGCACTACGTCCTGAACAATGTGTTCGTCAACACCCGAGCAGACGTCACGGCCGCCCAGTTCCGGGCCGCCTATCCCGGCGTCCGGTTCAGCAACAACGCGTACTACGGCCCGCAGGTTTCCGCGCCGGACGCGGACCCGAACGCGATCACCGCGGATCCCCGGCTGGGTGGCAACCCGGAAACCGACGTCGCGAATGCGGCGCCGGTGTCGAGCAGTTCACCGCTGATCTCGGCAGGTACCACGGTCGATCTGTCCGCGATCGCGCCTGGGTTCGACGCGACCGGGAACGCTCTCACGACCCAGTTGCCGCTGCGCGTCGACTTCTCCGCTGCAGACGTGACCACGCCACCCACGGTGGGGCCGGCGTCGTACCGCCCCGCTGACGGCAATGGCCTGCTGACCGGCATGGTCATGGCCCAGGACGGTCACGCCGTACCCGGCGCCACCGTCACCTTCGGTCCCGGCACCACGATCACCGACGCCCGTGGCCGGTACGTGATCGAGGTCTCCGCCGGCAAGTACACCCTGACCCCATCGGCCGAGGGGTTCGAGGACGGACAGGGCGTCAAGCTGCGAGTCCGCGACGGCGCGATGCTCCGCGCCGACCTGACTCTCGGCGGAGCAGCAGACAGCGGCCACTAGGTGTCTTCGCTCATGAGGTTGGTAGCGGTGGGTTGGGTTTGAGGTGAGGAGAACCTCCGGTTGTGGCGTAGCCTGTCGAGCCCCAACCGGAGGTTCCCGTCTCGTCCGGCTATTCCAGCCCGGCGGTGCTCAGTCGCAGTGCTTGCTGTGAGCGCTGTCGCACTCGGCGCGTCCACCACGGCGGCAAATCACCCCGCCGAGAACGGCAAGTCGTCGGGCACACTCACTTGGCAGCGGCGCAGGGCGCAGTCAGGGATGTCTGTCCAACGAACATCGCTGTCCGGGCAGGCGCTTTGAGGTGCTCGAACAGTCGGCCTACCTTCGATGCGACGAAGGCCGGGTGTGTCTGCCCGGCGTACCTGCTCCGATGACTGAGGAGGCCGGACGAGATGCTGGACACGACCGTGCGCTACGTCACCGAGGACCAGCTCGCCAGCTATCACGAGGACGGGTACTTGCTGGTCAAGGGTCTGCTCGAGCCGGAAGAGGCCGCGATGTACCGCGCTGAGCAGCACGCCTTGGCGCGGCGGCTGGCGTCGCCGGATACGGCTGATCCGACCTGGGGGTCGGCCCGGGAACTCACCGACGCACCGACCGCGCTGTCGGGCTGGCATGACGTGCAGTTCTACTCGGCGGCCTTCAGCCGGCTGATCACCGACGACCGGTTGACGGGCGTGGCAGCGGCCCTGATGGGTACGCCGAATGTCCAGCTGCATCACACCAAGGTGTTCATCAAGCCTCCCGAGAACGGGTCGCCGTTCCCGATGCACCAGGATCACCCGTTCTTCCCGCACAGCAAGCACTCCGTGCTCGCCGCGATCGTGCACCTCGACGACGCGCCGGAAGACAGGGGCTGCGTGCGGGTGGTGCCCGGCAGCCACAAGCTCGGCCCGCTCGACCATCTCCAGGACGGTCTGCCGCACCTGGCGGCGGATCGGTTCCCGATCGAGGCGGCGGTTCCGGTCGAGGCCGAGGCCGGCGACGTGCTCTTCTTCGGGTACCTGACGGTGCACGGGTCGGGGGTCAACGTCAGCTCCGAAGCACGGACGACGCTGCTGGTGCAGATGCGCGATCCACAGGACAGGCCGACCGAGGACCTGCATCCGTCGCGGGGACAGGGGATGATGTTGCGGGGGATCGACCCGGACGCGCGAGCCTGACCGCGCCTCGGCTTTGCTGGAGGAGATTTGGCCACGGCGGACCCGTTCACAGAGCTTGACCGGCTGGCGCTCAGCGTGGCTCCGGCCGGCCAGCCGGCGGAGATGCTCGCCTGGGGCGACGTCCCGCCGGTCCCGTGGCGCAACGAGCCGCACGTGCATTCCTACTTCGAGGTCTGCTACGCCTACGCCGGCGAAGGTGTGTTCACCGTGGCCGACGAGCAGCTCACTGTCTCGGAGGGCGAGTTGTTCGTCGCACGGCCGGGGGAGCCGCACCAGATCGTGTCGTCGACGCGGCAGCCGCTCGGCCTGCGGTTCTGGGGATTCAGTGTCGATGGCAGCACCCATCGGGACTTGTTCACGGACTTCCGCGAGTCGGACGTCCGGATCGCGCCGGCGACACCGGACGTTCCGCGGTTGCTGGACCTACTGGCGGCCGAGGCCGGTACGCCCCAGCCGGCGACGTACGAGCTCCTGCGGATTCTCACCGAGGCGCTGCTGGTGGCATCGGCGCGGAGGCTGGTCCACAGCGGCGGCCGACCGGTCGCACTGGACGGCCGAGGTGGTCACCACAGCGCGCAGCGGATGGCTCGGTTCATCGACGACAACCTCGGCCGGCCGATCGGCGTCGGCGACGTCGCGGCCGAGGTTCATCTGTCCGAGCGGCATGCCGCCAGGTTGTTCCTTGCGGCGCACGGCCGGCCGATTCGTGCGTACGTACGAGAGCGACGGCTGGAGCGCGCGGCTGAGCTGCTGGCCGGCCGCGCGCACAGCATCAAGGAGGTGGCCCACCTGTGCGGCTACCCGGATGTCCGCTACTTCACTACGGCTTTCAGATTCTGGGCGGGCCTGACGCCAGGCGCCTTCCGCGACACCGGCGGAACGGTGTTCACCTGAGATCGTTCAGGCATCTCAGCACAGGTCGGGTGGTCAGCTCCGCGGCCTCCAGCGGCCGGTCGCTGCGGATCGTGAACGAGGCCGTCTCACCCGGGAGCAGGTTGACCATCGCGGTGTCCACCGAGGCCGACGGGTCGAGCCGGTCCGGGAAGAGCGTGAGGTCTCGCAGCAGGGTGCGGGCGGTGACGACGACCCGGGTGCCGTCCGGTGCCGATTCCACCACGGCGTCGTAACCGGCCTTCGGATAGGCGATGTCCCGGTCGGAGACGTACGTCCACCACACACCGCCGGCCACCAGCAGTTCGGTGCGCTCGTCACCGGGAGTGGCGACAGCGGCCGGCAGCTCCAGCGTCAGCGCTGAATTCGCTGGAGCGTCGATCTCGAGCCGGATGGCCGCGAGCTCGGTGCCGTCGAGCGCGATACGCCGTACGACGACCTCCTCCTGCCACGTGTCGATGCCGTCATTGACGGCGATCAGCGCCACTGTGTCACCTCGTGGCTGGAAGGTGAGGAGCCGGGGTGCATAGGAATGGCGGAGCGCGTACCACAGCGGCTTGTGCCTGCCTTCGCCGTCGATGGCGGCCCACGACACCACCGGCCAGCAGTCGTTGAGCTGCCAGACGACGGTACCCATGCAGCGGCCGCGGTGCGATCGGAAGTGCTCGATGCCCAGGCTGATCGCCCTGGCCTGGTTGAGCTGCGCGAGGTAGTGCCAGTCGTCCTCGTCGCGATGCGGCGGCATGTAGGCCTCCAGCGCGGCCGCGATCTTGGCGTCTCCGTCGGCCGCCTTCTGGTGGTAACCGTGCTGCATGGTGGACCAGTTCGCCGGACCCTGGAACCCGAATTCCGCAACGAACCGCGGCACCGAGGCGCGGTAGCCGGCGTAGTCCGGGTCTTTCCACCAGACGTCCCACTGGTGTGTGCTCCCGTGGCCGGGCTCGTTGGGGTAGATGTCCGGGTCACCGGCGTACGGGCTGCCCGGCCAGTACGGCCTCGTCGGGTCCAGCTCGGCGACTGTCTTCGGCAGCAGATCGAAGTAGTAGCCGGCGCCCCAGGTCCGGTCGGCCAGCTGCTCGCGCCAGCCCCAGTCGTGAAATCCCCACACGCATTCGTTGTTTCCTGTCCAGGTGACCAGGCTCGGATGCGACGCCAGCCGGACCACCTGCTCGCGTGCCTCGGCGGCGACCTCCCCGTGCAACGGCTCTTCCTCGGAGTACGCCGCGCAGGCGAAGAGGAAGTCCTGGCCGACCAGGAGCCCGAGCTCGTCGGCGACGTCGTAGAAATCGTCGGACTCGTAGATCCCGCCACCCCACACGCGCAGGTAGTTCACGCCGGCCTCACAGGCCTGGCGCAGTCGGTGCGCGTACCGCTCGCGGGTCAGTCGGGACGGGAAACAGTCGTCGGGGATCCAGTTCACACCCTTGACGAACACCGGGAGGTCGTTCACCACAAGCGTGTACGCCGACCCGTCCTCATCTGGTGTCGTGTCGAGCACCACGGAACGGAATCCGATCCGGCGTTGCCACCGGTCCAGCGCTCGGCCATCGCTCGTCGCCAGCGTCACCTCGAGGTCGTACAACGGTTGGTCGCCGTACCCCCGCGGCCACCAGATGGCGGGATCCGGCACGGTCAAACCGGCCTCTACGTGCGGGGTACCCGGCGCGACCGCTACCTGCACCGCGACGCCGCCCACCGTGGCGGTGAGCAGCAGCGGCTCGTGGCCGGCCCAGGCGACGTCCGCCCGGACCTCGACCCGCCCGTTGCGACTGACCAGCGGACGCACGTTGTCCAGCCGGGCCACCGACCACGACTGCAGCGCGATCGGGCGCCAGATGCCACTCGTGACCAGCGCCGGTCCCCAATCCCAGCCGAAGTTGCAGGCCATCTTGCGAATCTGGTTGTACGGCTTGTCGTACCCGTGCGGAAGGTCCGGGAACCCGCGGGCGTAACGCAGCGGCGACGCGAAATCGACGGTCAGGCTGTTGTCGCCGGGACGCAGGAGATCGCGGACATCGAAGCGGTGACTGCGGTGCATGTTCGCCGCCTGGCCGATCTCGACACCGTTCAGGATCACCGTCGCGACGGTGTCCAGGCCGTCGCAGACCAGGTCGACACGGTCGTCGCCCTCGTCGGTCCAGCTGAACGTCGTGCGGTATGACCAATCGCTCTCGCCGATCCAGCCGAGCTGTGCCTCGTTGTCGCCGTGGTACGGGTCCGGGATCAGGCCCGCGGCCAGCAGGTCGGTGTGGACGCAGCCGGGCACGGTGGCCGGGACTCGCCGGCCGGCGACGTTCGTGGGCACGGCGGAGCCATTGCCTACGGCAAGGGACCAGCCCTGGTCGATCGGTTGGCGTCGGGTCATCGTCTGCTCCTCGGTGGGGCGGTGGACTCGCGGACGATCAGCTCGATCGGATCGCTCACGACCTCACGGATCTCCGCGGACGGGCTCTCGTTCAGCAGCAGTTCGACCGCGCGGGCACCCAAGAGTTGCAGCGGCATCCGCACGGTCGTGAGCGGCGGCACCAGGCTGGCCGCGAGGTCGAGGTCGTGGACAGCGACCACCGATACCTGGTCGGGTACGGCGACCGACATCTGGTACGCCGCGTGCAGAGCACCGACCGCCGATGCCACCGTGCCCACGAACACCGCGGTCGGCGGTGACGGAGACCGGAGCAGTTGCCGCATCGCCTCGGCGCCGCCCGCCACGCTGTACTCCGCCGCGACGACGAGGTCCTGGTCGGGACTCAGCCCGGCCCGGCGCAGCGCGGCGACGTAGCCGTTGCGGCGACGGCGCGCGGTGTCGACGCCGCGAGGGCCGGCGATGTGCGCGATCCGCTCGTGGCCCAGTCCGACCAGATGGGTGACCGCCAGCGCCGCCGCCTTCTGGTCGTCCAACGCGACATAGCGGCGCTTGCCGGCACCGGCCTGGTTGAGCAGCAGCCACGGCAACCCGACCCGGTCGAGCTCGGTCTGGGTCTGAGTGGACATCGCATCGGTCACGAGCGCCAGGCCGTCGACACGGCCGTGGCCGAGCAGTTCGAGATAGCTGTCCGGCGTCATCCCTGCGCCGCGCACTGAACCGGTGACCAGGACGCCACCGACCTTCGCAGCCGCCTGCTCGGCTCCCATGATGATCTCGGCGTACACCGGGTTGGCGAAGTCCGGGATGAGCAGGCCGAGGGTCTGGGTGCGCGCCGTACGCAGGCTCCGGGCGGCAGCGTGCGGCCGGTACTCGAGCATGGCGATCGCGTCGAGGACGCGCTGCCGGGTGCTGTCGCGGATGGTCAACCGTGGGTCGTCGTTCACCAGCCGGGACACCACCGACCGGTCGACCTTCGCCAGCGCGGCGACGTCCGCGATGGTGCTTCGGCGTCGTTTGGGTCCTGAGGTACTCATGCCGGGTCCAGGTGCTGTGCCTGGCCGGTGTCGATCGACCGGTACAAGGCCTCGACGAGCGCGAGTGTGCGCAGGTTGTCCTGGGCGGCGGTCGGTGCCTGCTGTCCGGTGGCGATCCATGCGAGCAGACCCGCCATCGGGCCGGCGAACGCGTCGGGCACCCACCGGGTGGATACCGGGTAGTGCAGCCAGCCGTCGGTTGGCAGTACGTCGCTGTGCAGCCGCAGGGTGTCCGGCCGCCCGTGCGGATAGTCGTACATCAGGCCGAGGGTGCCGTGTACGGCGCCACGGGTTCCGTTGATCCGGAACTCGGCCCGCTGGTCGGCGCTGAGATTGTTGTGGTTGGCATGCACCACGGCGCGCTGCTCGCCGGTGAAGACCAGCGTGCTGATGGTGTGAGTCTCACCGCGCGTCTTCTGCTCAGGCACTCGTGAAGCTGTGGCGAAGACCCTGAGCGGGTCGCCGAGGATGGAGCGCACCGCGTCCAGATAGTGGATCGAGTGATAGGTGATCTCCAGCCGGTCGGAGTCGACCAACCATCCCCAGCCGGAGAAGTCGGTCGCCACGTCGACGGTGAACGCGATCGTGGTGACCTCGCCGATCCAGCCGGCGGCGACGATCTCGCGGGCGACCGCGATGCCCTCGTCCCAGCGCAGCTGCTGGTTGACCGCCATCCGCACGCCGGCGGCCTCGGCGTCACCAGCGAGCCGCCGGGCGGTGGCCAGGTCGGGGGCGAGGGGCTTCTGGCACAGCAGATGCTTGCCAGCGGCAACTGCGGCGGTGGCGACGGACGGCTGTGCGGTGGGAACGACGGCGATGTCGACCACCTCGACGTCCGGGTCGGCGAGCAGGTCGTCGAGACGGGCGTAGACGTGCGGCAGTTCGTGGCGCGTCGCGACCTCGCGGGCCCGCGCAGCGTCAAGGTCGTAGATGCCGCGGATGTCCAGGCCGTGCGCTCGGTACGCCGGTAGGTGCGCGACGTCGACGATCTCGCCGGCGCCGACGACCGCGATCGGGCGGCGGTGGGCGTCGGGGATCCGGATCCGTACCTGATCGGCGATCCCCGCCAGCTGCTCAAGCATCGGAGTCACCCAGACCCTGAATGCGGTAGAACTCGGTCGCGGTGCCGCCGAGAATCCGGGCACGCTCGGCTGGAGCCAGTGTCTCCAGCAGCCGCTGAGTCTCAGCCCACACCTTCGGGTAGCCCCCAGCGAGCATGCTGACCGGCCAGTCGCCGCCGTACATCATTCGGTCCGGGCCGAACAGGTCAAGGCTGTACTCGACGTACGGGCGCAGGTCGTCGGCGGTCCAGGTCGACCAGTCGGCCGCGGTGTTGAGGCCCGACAGCTTGACGTAGACGTTCGGGTTCTCCGCGGCCGCACGCAGCAGACCGGCCCACGGCTCCCAGCCCTGATCGGCGATCGGGGGCTTGGCCAGATGATCGATGACCATCCGCAGTCCTGGATGCCGCTCCGACACAGACGGCACGTGCTCGAGATGGCGAGGCAGGACCGCAACGACGTCGAACGTCATGTCGTGCTGCGTCAACAGCGCCAGGCCCTCCTGGACCTCGGCACGCTGCAGCCAGTCCGGGTCGGGATCCTCGTGGATCAGATGACGGATGCCGACGATGCGCGGATCGCCCGCGTAGAGGTCGAGCGCCGCGGCCGCCTCGTCAGGACGGTCGAGTGGTACCCACCCCACGATCGCCGCGATGACAGGCCAGCGGTCCGCGACCTCGATCATGTACTCCGTGTCGGCGAACGAATCCATCGATTGCACGATCACCGTGTGATCGACACCGGCCTGGTCGAGCCGGTCCTCGAGATCCGGCTCCTCCCAGGTCCGGTGGATCACGCCGTGATCGGGGGTGAGCCACGGGTAGTCGACCCGGTCGAGATTCCAGAAGTGCTGGTGTGCGTCGATGACGGTCATGGGCCTGCGTTCTCCTGTCGGCCGGTCCGGAGCGGTTGCCGCTCCGGCGGCTGGACCAGTTCCAGCGTATGGTCGTCGGGATCGAGGAAGTAGCAGGTGGCGCCGCCGGTGTTGACTCCCGCGGTGATCCGGGCGGGCGGCCCGACGAACCTGACCCCGTGCTCGCAGAGCCGGGTGTAGGTCGCGTCGATGTCGCCGACCGTGAAGGCCAAGTGCGCCGTACCGGGGTCGCAGCGCCGCGCCGGACTGGCGGAGCCGCGGGGGCTGAGGTACTGCACGAGTTCGATGTCATGGCTGCTCGCCGCCGGTTGTGGCCGGTTCAGCAGGGCCAGTTGCGCGACGAGGAGGTGCGCGTCGTCGAAGCCCACGAGCTGGGAGATGTACGGACTGCGGCTCTCCTGCCGGTGCACCAGCCGCAACCCGAGCAGGTCGCGGTAGAACACGATCGACCGCTCGATGTCGGCGACATGTAGTCCGGCGTGCCAGATCCCTTGCATCATGAATGACCTCAGCGAGTCCCGGCGACCGGCGACGAGACAGCGGCTCGTAGGTCGGAGGCGATGCTGTCGGCGGACGGGACGAGCGCGGTGGCCAGCGAGGGCGCGGCCGGCAGCCGGGTGTCCGGGGTGGCGATCCGTACCGGTGGCGCCAGCAGCGGTACGCCGGCCTCTACCACCCGCGCGACGATCTCCGCACCGAAGCCTCCGGTCCGGTTGGCCTCGTGGACGACGGCCAGGCGTCCGGTCCGGGTCACGCTGTCCAGGACCGCCTCGATGTCGAGCGGATTCAGCCAGACCATTTCCAGAACGTCGATGTCGATGCCGTCGGCATCGAGCGCCTCGGCGGCTCTGAGAACTCGGTGCGTCATCGCGCCCCAGGTCACCACGGTCATGCCGGTGCCGGTACGTCGCTGGGCCGACCACCCCATCCGTCGCGGGCTGGTGCGTAGCTCGACGGGTTCCTTACGCCCCGCGTACAGAGTGCGGTTCTCGACGACGATCACCGGGTCGTCGGCCGTGGCGGCGGCGATGAGTGCGTCGTACGCGTCCTGTGGCGTGCTCGGCATCGCGACCCGCAGGCCAGGCGTGTGCAGGAAGAACGCTTCCAGGCATTGAGAGTGTTGTGCGCAAGCACCCGGCGCGTTGCCCTGCTGGGTGCGTACGACGATCGGCGCCGGCGCGGAGCCGCGGGACACGTACCGCGCGTTCGCGGCCTGATTCACCAGCTGGTCCAGGGCGACGAGCGCGAAGTCGGCCCACATGATCTCCACGATCGGCCGGCAGCCCATGAGCGCGGATCCCACCGCACTGCCGAGGATCGCCGACTCGCTGATCGGGGTGTCGAAGACCCGGCCAGGACCGAAGGACTGTCGCAACCCGCGGGTCACACCGAACACGCCACCGGGCTCGGCGACGTCCTCGCCGTACACGAGCACGCGTGGATCGCTGTCGAGGAGATACCGGAGTGCGGCATTGACGGCCCCGCCGTACGTGAGCTGTGCGATCTCAGGCATAGAGGTGCTCCCGTGCGGTCGAGGCATCGGCTGGTGGTGCGGCGAGCGCCGCGTCGGCCGCTGCGTCCATCTCGGCGTACGCCTGGTCCCTGATGTCGTCCAGTTCCGCGACGGGCAGGCCTGTTGCCGCTCCCAACCGGACGATCGGTTCTGTCCGGCGGGCCGCCTCGATCTCGCCGGGTGGACGGTACTGCTCGGCGTCGCCGATGTAGTGGCCGACGAGTCGTTGCGTCATCAACTCGAGCAATGCCGGACCTTCGCCGGCGCGGGCCCGCTCGGCCGCGTCGGCGACGGCCGTGCGGACCGCCGCCGGATCGATTACGTGGACCCGGTGTGCGCTGGATCCGT
>NZ_JBFAKS010000005.1:148580-250885 GCF_040655855.1 Kribbella sp. NPDC050281
TAAATTCGTCTATGCGCTGTCCTGCGGGGGGGGGGCCCGCCTGGGCGGGGCGGGCCACGGCCGTCCGGACGGCCGCCGGATCGTTGCCGTCGACACGGTGTCCGGTGAATCCGTACGCCGCCGCGCGCCGCCACAGTTCCGGCTCGCCCACCATCGCGGCGATCGGCGTCAGTTCGGAGTAGCCGTTGTTCTCGCAGACGAACAGGACCGGCAAGCGCAACGCCGCCGCCATGTTCATCCCCTCGTGCACCGCGCCCTGGTTCATCGCGCCGTCACCGAACACGGCGACAGCCAGGCGATCGTCACCGCGGACCCGAGCCGCGAGGGCGGCGCCGACAGCGATCGGCACGCCGGCGCCGACGATCGAGTTCTCGCCGTGGAAACCGTACTCGGGTGCAGTGAAGTACGCAGAGCCGCCGCGACCCCCGTTCACGCCAGTGCTGCGGCCGAGCAGCTCTGCGAACATCTCCTCAGCCGGCACTCCGCGGGCCATGGCCCAGCCATGCCCGCGGTAGGTGGCGAACAGCGCGTCATCAGGCCTGAGCTCGGTGCAGGTCCCGACCGGCCCCGCCTCCTGACCGATGCACAGGTGCACCGAGCCGACGATCGCGTCCGCGAGCCGAAGTTCACGCACCTTCTCCTCGAAGGCCCGGATCCGCCACATCGCCCGCAGATCCGCGAGCCGCACCACCAGCTCCGGGTCGCTCATACGCCCTCCCTTGTGATCAGTTCCTTGCGGGTCTGCTGCCAGTCGGTGATCGCGGCCCCGCAGATCGCGGCAGCTTCACCCAGATACGACTCGGGTGCAATGTCGAGGGGACCGACGCCGGCGCGCTGCTCGGGTGTCAGCAGAGCCTGGAACTCGGTGGCGAGGTCCGTGCCGCCGGAGCGGGCCTGCTTGGCAGCCTGGTAGGCCAGGTCGAACGCGCCCGCGCGGCCGAGGACGTCGGTCAGCTGCATCATCACAGCCTCACTCATCAGCAAGCCGCCGTCGCGGGCGAGGTTGCCGGCCATAGCCTCCGGGAAGACCTGGATGGTTGCCGCGGTGTCAGCCGTGAGCCGTACGGCGGAGGCGCAACTTGCCAGCGTGAGTGGCACGGCGTGCCACTCCACCTGCCACTCGCCCGCGCTGCGCTCGTGACCGGCCTCCATCGCGCGGAGCATGCTGGTCGCGGTCGATCCCGCGGTGATCCCGAAGCCGATGATGGCCTCGCAGATGATGGGGTTGGCCTTCTGCGGCATGGTGGAGGAGGCGCCCCGGTGGTGCCCGTCGCGCTCACGCACTTCGGCGATCTCGGACCGGGACAGGTCGACGATCTCGCGCGCGAAGCGCACGCAGGTCGCCGCGGCCGCGGAACACGTCAGGCAGAAGCGTGCCAGCCGATCCCGGCTCACGTGCCACGGCACGTCGACCGGAGTCAGGCCGAGCCGGCCCGCGAGGGCGTGCCGGACCTGGGCGGCCTGTTCGCCGAGCGCGGCATTCGTGCCGCCGGCTCCGAACAGAGAGACCGCGACGGCCTCGCGCCGAGCCTGGTCGATGTCGCGCGTGTGCCGGGTGACCTCGGCCAGAAACACCGCGAGCTTCGCGCCGAAGGTGGTCGGGACGGCTTGCTGGCCGTGGGTTCGTGCGGCCATCACTGTCCCCGCATGCTCCTCGGTCTGCCGGGCGAGCGCTTCGCCGAGATCTGTCAGCAGCCCGAGCAGGCGGCGCGCCGTGCGGTCCAGTTGCAGGGACAGGCCGGTGTCCATGATGTCCTGGGTGGTGGCGCCGTAGTGGACCCGGCCGGCAGGCCCGGCGGGCAGGTTCGCGGCGATCATCCGGACCAGTGGGTGAATCGGATAGCCGACGATGCGGGCCTGGGTCCACAGGCTGTCCAGGTCGATGTTGTCCAGCGTGCACACGGCGGCGATCTGATCGGCGTCGGACCGCGCGATGACTCCGGCGTCGGCCTGTGACTGTGCCAGTGCGGCCTCGACGTCGAGCCATGCCTGCACGGCAGCGTCCTCGCTCCAGATCTCGGCCGTGACGGTGTCGGCGTGCAGCGTGTCGAGCAGGTTGAACCAGCCGACACGGCTTCCGGATGTCTCGTTCATCAGTCCATCTCCAAGCCGCCGTCGACGTTGAGTGCCTGGCCGGTCACGAACGAGGCCAGGTCACTCAGCAGAAAGGCGACCACGTTCGCGACTTCCTTCGGTGTGCCCGTGCGGGCCAACGGTGTGCTGCGTCGCACCTCGTCCAGCCAGCGCTCTCCGGCCCCGACGCCGAAGTGGGCATCCCGATCGCGCATGATCGCGTCCCACATCGCGGTGCGGACGACGCCCGGGCAGACCGCGTTGCAGCGCACCCGGGGTGCGTACGCCAGCGCTGCCGACTTGGTCATCGACAACAAGCCGGCCTTCGACGCGGCGTAGTGCGGCGCGTCCGGGCGGCCGGACCGGGCCGCCACCGAAGCGATCGTGACGATCGCGCCACCGGTCTCGCGCATCGCGGTGGCCGCTGCCTGGGTGACCAGGAACGTCGAGGTGAGGTTGACCGCGAGGATGCGTTCCCAATCCGCTGCGGCGACCTCCGCGAACGGCGTCGTCCGCATGATGCCCGCGCAGTTCACCAGGCCGTCGAGTCCGCCGAGCGTGGCAGCCGCATGTCCGGCCAGCGCACTCGCCTCGGCGGTGTTGGACAGATCCGCCGGCAGGGCGGTGACCTTCCCACTGCCGGCCAGTCCACCGGCCAGCTGGTCCAGGTCATCGGTGCCGATATCGCTGAGAGCGAGCTGCGCCCCGCCCTCGCTCAGCAGCCGTGCGACCGCCGAGCCGATCCCCCCGGCCGCGCCGGTGACGAGGATCCGCCGTCCCTCGAGGTTGCGCACCATGCCTACCAGCCATCCCATCCCGTGGCGGTGACCGCGTCCCACGTCCGTCGGTGAAACATCGGTCAATCGGTTGACGAGCACTGTAGACGAGCCGAACGGCGGCCGACAAGGCGTCCAAATCCGGTTGATTTGCTTGCATTTGACGTATTGACAGTGTAGACGCCGGTCACTAGCGTCTGGCCTCACGCACGAATTGATCAACCGGTTGACCAGAAATCCCAGACAAGTACGTCGACGCCCCGCGACGTCTTGCCGGATCGATCCGTAGCTGTCCCTGAGCCGCCTACCAAGTCCCCCTGAGGACGCACAGAACCATGAGGAGACAGTCATGCCGACCGACCGTGAGACGAACGACCTGGTCCGCCGGGTCGCACGGGGTGAGATGTCCCGGCGAGCCTTCGTGACGCGCGCCGTCGCGCTCGGATTGTCGGCCACCGGCATCGCATCGGTGCTGGCGGCCTGTAGCGGTGGTGACGACGCCACGGGCTCGTCGTTGTCCGGTGCGGTGAAAGGCCCTGCGACGACACCACGCGCCGACGTGCTCTATCCCGACGGGTACGTCGGGCCGATCGCCTCGACCAAGAGCAAGGTCACGACCGATCCGGTGACGCTGAAGGTGGTCGTGCCGGCGGACCCGCTGGTCGGTGACTGGAGCAAGAACCCGTTCACCACCTGGCTCGAACAGCGCACGGGCGTCCACATCGAGTGGCAGACGGTCACCGCCGAGGACACGGTCACCAAGGTCAACGCGATGATCGCGGCCAACGAGCTCCCGGACATCTTCATGTCCATCGGTTTCACGCCGGCCCAGGAGCTGCTCTACGGATCGCAGGGCCTGTTCCAGCCGCTGAACAACTACATCGACGACTACGGCGTCGAGCTGCAGCGAGTGCTGAAGGAATATCCCGACGCCAAGTCGCTGATCACCTCGACCGACAAGAACATCTACTCGCTGCCGAACCTGAACGACTGCTTCCACTGCTCCGCCGGCGCCGACCGGACCTGGATCTTCAAGCCCTGGCTGGACAAACTCGGGCTGAAGATGCCGCAGACGCTCGATGAGTTCGAGCAGGTCCTGCAGGCGTTCAAGTCCGGTGACCCGAACGGCGACGGCAAGCCGGGCGACGAGGTCCCGTTCATGGGCTACTCGTGGGAGGGCATGGACACCTATTTCATGGGGGCGTTCATGTACAACCCGGGCACCCCGTGGCTGGTGCTGAACAACGGCACTGTCGACGTGACCTTCAACAAGCCGCAGTGGCGCGAGGGTCTGAAGTACATGAACAAGCTGGCCAAGCAGGGCCTGCTGCCGAAGGTGAGCTTCACCCAGGACGAGGACGCGCTGAAGCGGCTCGGCAACAAGGCCGGCGCACCGGTGCTGGGCTCGGTGCGGGCGTTCTACCAGGGCTCGTTCGTCAACATCGAGGACAAGGGCGCGAACGCCCGTTGGCGCTCCTACGAGACGGTCCCGCAGCTGGCCGGACCGGACGGCACCCGGGTGGCGGCGTGGAACTACTACGGTGCGGTCACCACCGGGACCATGGTGATCACGAAGGCCTGCAAACACCCGGAGATCGCGTTCATGTGGGCCGACGCCCAGTACGAGCTCGAGGCCGTCCTGCGGTCGACCTCGGGGATGCTCGGCCAGGACTGGAACTGGGCGAAGAAGGGCGAGATCGGGCTGAGTGGCAAGCAGGCGATCTGGACGTCAACGAGCGACTACGGCTCGTCCAAGCTCGACGGCAAGACCTGGAACCAGAAGAGCGTCCAGTACCGCTCGACCGACTTCCGGATGGCGCAGACGGTGGACCAGAAGAATCCGCCGTTCGAGAAGCCGCTGCACGAGTACACCGCACGCGACTACTACGCCTACAAGCAGGACAAGGGGCTCCAGTTGCCGCCGCTCGGTCTGTCCGAGGACCAGGCAGCGCAGGCCGGTGAGATGTCCACCACGATCAACAACTATGTCTCGCAGATGGTGGCCAAGTTCAGCCTCGGCGACGTCGATGTCAACGACGACAAGCAGTGGGACGGCTACCTCGCGACGCTGGACAAGATGGGCCTGAAGAACTACCTGGCCATCCAGCAGGACGCGTACCAGAAGAAGTACAAGTAATCGGCGGAACTGGGGGCGACTCGATGGCAGCAGCGGCGGAGCGCGACAGCGGGCCGGACCGGCTCTTCACTGTGGCGAACTACCTGGTTCTCGGTGTCTTTCTGCTGATGGTTCTGTACCCGTTGACGTACATCGTCAGCGCGTCCCTGAGCGATCCGCAGGCGGTGGCCGCCGGCAAGGTCTGGCTGTGGCCAGTGAACTTCGACCTCGACGGCTACAAGGTGATCTTCGAGTACAAGTCGATCGCGAGAGGATTCGCGAACTCGATCTTCTACGCGGTCGTCGGGGCGGTGTTCAGTGTCGTCGTCACACTGCTCGCGGCGTACCCGTTGTCGCGCCGCGACCTGTACGGTCGCGGCCTGATCACGGCGTACTTCGTGTTCCCGATGCTGTTCAGTGGCGGCATGATCCCGACCTACCTGGTCGTTCAGCAGACTCACCTGCTGAACACCCGGTGGGCCCTGATCGTGCCGACCGCGCTGGGGATCTGGAACGTCATCATCACCCGCACGTACTTCCAGATGACGATCCCGGACGAGCTGCTCGAGGCGGCGCGGGTCGACGGCTGCGACGACTTCAGGTTCTTCCTCCGGGTCGTCCTGCCGTTGTCCAAGCCGATCATCGCGGTCAACGCACTGCTGTACGCCGTCGGTCAGTGGAACCAGTTCTTCAACGCACTGATCTACCTGACCGACGACCAGCTGTTCCCACTCCAACTGGTACTGCGGCAGATCCTGGTCCAGAACACCGTCGATCCGAGCCAGCTGAGTGACCCGACGGCGCTCGCTCGCCAGGAACATCTGCGCGACCTGGTGAAGTACAGCCTGATCGTGGTCAGCAGCCTGCCGCCGTTGCTCGCGTATCCGTTCGTGCAGAAGTACTTCGTCAAGGGCCTGATGATCGGGTCGCTGAAGGGCTGACTGATGACCACTGTGCTGTCGTCGCGTCGCGACCAGAAGGCGGACAGCGCCGCGGCCCCGCCCCGGCCGCGCCGGCGGGTCCGCGTGCTGCGCGAGCTCAAGCGCTGCTGGCAGCTGTACGTCATGCTCGCGGTGCCGATGCTGTTGCTTGCCATCTACAACTACTGGCCGATGTACGGCGTCCAGATCGCGTTCCGCGACTACAACGTCGTCGACGGGATCACCGGCAGTCCGTGGGCCGGCCTCAAGTACTTCCAGCGGTTCGTGGAGTCGTACCAGTTCTGGCCAGTGGTGAAGAACACGATCGTGCTCAACATCTACGAGTTGGTGGCCACGTTCCCGTTGCCCATCGTGCTCGCGATCGGGCTGAACTACGTACGGCGGCGGTGGTTCGGCCGAACCGTGCAGATGGTCACCTACGCCCCGCACTTCATCTCCACCGTGATCGTCGTCGGGATGGTGTTCGTGCTCGCGGACCCGAACACCGGACTGCTCAACGCCCTCCTGCACCTGGTCGGCCTGGGCCCGATCGATGTGACGTCGCCGGGCTGGTTCCGGCACGTGTACGTGTGGTCCGGCGCGTGGCAGAGCGTGGGGTTCTCGGCGGTGGTCTACCTCGCCGCGCTGAGCGGGATCGATCCGCAGTTGTACGAGGCGGCCGTCATCGACGGCGCGTCGAAGCTGCGCCGGATCTGGCACATCGACCTCCCCGGCATCGCGCCGGTGGCGGTCATCCTGTTCGTCCTCACCATGGGGTCGATGTTCACGCTCGGGTTCGAGAAGGTCCTGTTGCTGCAGAACCCGTTGAACTTCGGCGTGTCAGAGGTCATCGACACGTATGTCTACAAGGTGGGTCTGGCGTCCGACATCCCGCAGTACTCCTATGCGACGGCGATCGGGCTGTTCAAATCCATCCTCGCCCTCGTGCTCATGCTGTCGGCCAACAAGATCGCCCGGAAGACGTCAGGCTGGAGCCTGTGGTGACGCACGCCTGCCAGTAGGTCCAGCACTCACCGAAGTCCGCCCATTCTTCGTGAGGTTGTCATGCTCAGAAAGCTCATCACGTCTGCATCCGTCTTTGCTCTGACATCGATATCACTGATGGCCGTGACCGGCGCACCGGCGTACGCGGCCTCGGTGTACTACGTCGACGCCGCGACCGGCAGCGACAGCACCGGATCCGGCAGCTCGGCCAGCCCCTGGAAGACCATCGGCAAGGCGGCGTCGGTGGCCGGGGCGGGCGACACCGTCAAGATCCGGTCCGGCACGTACCGCGAGACGGTGCGGCCGGCGAACAGCGGTACGACGGCCGCGCCGATCACGTTCGAGCCCGACTCCGGCGCCGACGTGACAGTGAGCGGCGCCGACCTGCTGACCAGCTCCTGGACCGCGCAGGGCAACGACATCTACCGCTCCACCGCGAATCTGCCGATGGGGCACTTCCTCGACCAGGTGTACGTCGACGGGGTCGCGAACAACCTGGCCCGATCCCCGAACACCCCGGTCGGCAACAACTACGACCCGGCCTTGTGGAACCGGAACCCGTCGGCGTCGAACCAGAACCTGCTCAACGACCCGGTGAACCTCGATCAGCCGGCCGGCACGTGGGACGGCGCCGCGGTGTTCGCCGAGGACTCCGGATCCTGGAACTTCAGCAGCGTGCTGGTCGACCACTCCACCCCCGGCAACCTGAACCTCAAGCGCGACCAGAAGTCGTATCAGCTCAAGCTGTCCGGCTACGACAACACCCTGCAGCTCGTCGGCCCGGGCGGGGTCCTCGGCACGTACGGGCTGACGGTCGTGCCGAACGCGACGTACAACCTCAAGGTCGTGACCGCCGGCAGCTCGATCCAGGTCTTCGTGAACAACGGCGCGACCCCGGTGATCGCGGTGACGAACTCCGATCTTGCCGAGGGGAGCTTCGGGCTGGGGCTGGAGTCGAACAGCGGGTCGGCCGCGGCCAAGGGTGAGTTCGCCAACGTCAACGCCACGATCACCAGCCAGGACACCAACCAGGCGTCGGGCCGGCACACCGCGACCTTCGCCAGCAACATCCGCGGCTGGTCGATGCCGGTCGACACCGGCTGGTGGGAGACCGACGGGTCCGTGCTGAAGGGCACGACGCAGCCCCAGGTGGGTGCGACCACGGCTCGGTACGAGACACCGACGACGGCCAAGAACTTCAGCTACTCGGCCGACGTCAAGCTGACCTCGGCCGGGATCGCGACGATGACCTTCCGCAAGGAGATGCAGCCGGGCTGGATCGTCGACCTGGCCAACTGGGGGTACGGCGGCGGCGAGGACGGCACGGAGTACTTCGTCATGGGCAAGCTCGCGGCGCTCGACTACCCGGGGGAGTGGTACTTCGACAAGGCCGCGGGCCAGCTGTCCCTGCGGACCACCGGTAGCGACAATCCCGCCGGCCATACGATCGAGTACAAGGCACGCAACCTGGCCTTCGACCTGTACAGCCGCTCGAACGTGGTGGTCAAGGGTGTCAAGGTGTTCGCCGCCTCGATCGACACGACCGACGGTTCGAACGACGTGATCGACGGCATCAGTGCCAAGTACGTCACCGACTACTACCTGCAGAACGGCTGGACGTCCGGCATCTGCCTGTGCGGTACGAACGGCACGCTCAAGAACAGCGAGATCGCCTACTCGTCCGGATCGCTGGTGACGCTGCAGAAGGACGACAACAAGCTCGTCAACAACTCGATCCACGACGCGACGTACGGCGGGTTCGTCTTCAACTCCGCGATCGAGTTGCTCGGCAAGGGCCATCTGGTCAGCAACAACAACGTCTACCATTCCGGGCGGTCGCTGATCGGCGGTGAGTTCTTCGCCAACATCATCCAGTACAACGACTTCCATCACGGCAACTACTTCGCCCATGACACCGGGATGCTCTACACCGCGCACAACGATCTGGGCAACTCCGAGATCCACCACAACTACTGGCACGACAACGTCCATCGCAGCAACGGGGAAGGCGACTGGACCGGCGGGATCTATCTGGACGAGTCGTCGGCGAACGCGCTGATCTACGACAACGTGACCTGGAACCTCACCTGGGAAGGCATCGTCGCGAACCATCTGTCCAACTTCGTCCAGATCTACAACAACACGACGTACAACAACTCCGGCATCCGGGTCTCCGAGCCGACGTACGGCATCGACGCGTACGGCGACCGGATCCAGAACAACATCGCGACCAACGAGCTCGGGACCGGAGCGACCGCGATCGGCGCGGTCTTCGGCAACAACTTCCCGCTCGGCGGCGACCCGCAGTACGTCGATGCCCTGCGCAACGACCTGCACCTGCGGTCGGCGTCGGCCGCACGTAACGCCGCAACCCCGATCCGAGGGATCACCGAAGGATTCGAGGGATCCGCTCCCGACATCGGCGCGTACGAGGTCGGCGGCGCGGACTGGACCGCCGGACAGAACCTCGAGAACCCACCGATCGTTTCCTACCAGCCGGTCGACACAGACTACGAGAACCTCGCGGTCAACGGCAGCCTCGACCTCAACCGGATGCAGCACCCACAGATGAACAGCCTGTACGGCTGGACCCGGACCGGATCGGGCACCGCGCAGCCGGTGCTGGACGTCAACGGCGGCACACTGTCGAGCCGGTTCAAGTCCGAGACCGGTGTCGCGCTCGGCACCGGAGCCGACGGCATTGAACAGACCATCACCGGCCTGTCGCCGAACACGACGTACGAGGTCCGGGGATATCTGCGCGCAGAGGCGGCCGGCCAGACGGTCCGGCTCGGGGTGAAGAACTACGGCGGCACCGACACCGGCCTGGACGAGAGCGGGACGGCGTGGGGCGAGAAGACCTTCACCTTCACCACCGGCGCGGCCGCCACCAGCGCGACGGTCTACGCGAGTAAGTCGACGACTGGTGGCTATGCGTTCGTCGACGACATCATGGTGCACGCGACGGCGCCGACCCCGAAGCCGATGCTGCGCGTGAGCGACGTCTCGGTCGCCGAGGGCGACTCGGGGACCAGGTCCGCGTCCTTCAAGGTCACCCTGAGTCCGGTGAGCACGGGCACGGTGACTGTCCCGTACTCCACCGCCGACGGTACTGCGACCGCACCGAACGACTACGCGGCGACGAGCGGGACGCTGACCTTCGCTCCGGGCGCGGCGAGCACATTGGTGACCGTACCGGTCGTCGGCGACACCTTGGTGGAACCGGACCAGTCGTTCGCCCTCAAGCTCTCCACCCCGGCGGGCGCGACCATCGCCGACGGCATCGGAGTCGGCACGATCGTGGCGGACGACGCATCGATCGGCACCGTCAGCATCAACGACCACACCACCGGAACCGGGCTCAACCAGTTCGACTTCCGCGGGAACTGGCCGACCAACACGAACAGCACGGCGTACCAGAACGACGTGACGTTCGCGGACCGCACCGACGACTACTACCTGGTCCGGTTCATCGGCACCCAGGTCAAGCTGATCACCGAGAAGGACACGGTGATGGGGATCGCGGCCGTGTCGGTCGACAGTGGGCCGGAGACGATGGTCGACCTCTACGCTTCGGTGCACGCCGGCCAGCAACTCGTGTACACCAGTCCGCTCCTCGGTTCCGGACAACACGTGCTGAAGGTCCGGATCACCGGCACCAAGAACGCCGGTGCGAGCTGGACCTGGACGACTGCGGACCGGGTCGACGTCATCAACGCGCCGGTCACCACCACCTCGGTGAACGACCACACGGTCGGCACCGGGCTCAACCAGTTCGAGTTCGTCGGGAACTGGGCGACCAACACCAATGCCACGGCCTACCAGAGTGATGTGACGTTCTCGGACCGGGCCGACGACTACTACCAGGTCCGCTTCGCCGGCACGCAGGTCAACGTCTACTCCGAGCGGGACACGACCATGGGGATCGCCGCGATCTCCGTCGACGGTGGGGCCGAGACGCTGATCGACAACTACGCGACGACCCACGCCGGCAACGTCTTGGTCTACTCGAGCCCACCGCTGACGCCCGGTCAGCACAGTGTGAAGGTCCGCGTCACCGGGACGAAGAACGCCGGCGCGAGCTGGACGTGGCACGTCGCGGACCGTGTCGAGGTGTTCTCGTGAGGCAGGAGCATGGCTCCCGGACAACAAGGGGTGGACTGATGCGAAGGAAGAGAACAGCGTCTGTCGTGGCCGGTCTGGCCGCGCTCGCGCTGGTATCGGGATCCGCAGTCGTCGCCGTGGCCGCACCGGCCGCGGCAGTGGGGACTGCGTACTATGTCGACGCGGCCAGGGGTAACGACACCAAGGGCAACGGCAGCGCGCAGAAGCCGTGGAAGACGATCAGCAAGGCCGCGGCGCAGGCTGGGGCAGGCGACACCGTCAAGATCCGGTCCGGCACCTATCGCGAGACCGTCCGGCCGAAGAACTCCGGCACGTCCGGCCGGCCGATCACCTTCGAGCCCGACAACGGTGCGAAGGTCACCGTCAGCGGAGCCGATCTGCTGACCGGATCATGGTCGGCGACCCACGACAGCATCTACCGCGTGCCGGCCTCGCTGCCGATGGGCGATTTCCTCGACCAGGTGTACGTCGACGGAGTGGCGAACAACCTCGCCCGGTCGCCGAACACCCCCGTCGGGAACCTGTACGACCCGAACCTGTGGGACCGCGACGCAGCGGGATCGACCGGCAGTCTGCTGCACGATCCCGTGAACCTGAACCAGCCGGCCGGGACCTGGGACGGGGCGGCGTTGTTCGTCGAGGACGCCGGCGCCTGGAACTTCAGCAGCGTGCTGGTCAAGAACTCGACTCCCGGTGACCTGCACCTCGACAGGTCGCAGGACAAGTACCAGGTGAAGCTCTCCACGTACGACGACACCGTGACCCTGTACGGCCCGGGTGGCGTGCTGGGATCGAACAGCATGCCGATCTCTCCGGACACGACGTACCACGTCGAGGTCAGTGCGATCGGCGGCAACATCGTGGTGTCGGTCGACGGAGACAAGGTCATCTCGGTCTCGGGAGCCACGATCGCCGAAGGCACGTTCGGGTTCGCGGTCGAGTCGGACAGCGCCGACGTGGCCGCGCGGGCCGACTTCACGAACGTCGACGCCCAGATCCTCAGCACCAACCCCGCCCACGAGCCGACGGGACTGGTCGCTCCGACCTTCGCGAGCAACATCAACGGGTGGGTCAAGGGGGAGGAGACCGGCTGGTGGGAGTCCGACGGCACGAGTATGCACGGCTTCACGCAACCGCAGTCCAAGGGGACCATCGCGCAGTACGAGACCAGCAAGCCTGCCAAGGACTTCGTCTACTCGGCTGACCTGAAGCCGACCACCGAAGGTGTGGTGTCGCTGAGTTTCCGCAAGGAGTTGTCGAAGGGCTACGTGATCGACCTGGCCGACTGGGGACTCGGCGGGTCGGAGTACTTCATCATGGGCAAGCTCGCCGCGCTGGATTACCCGGGTGAGTGGTTCTACGACAAGACCGCGCGCCAGCTCTACCTGCGCACCACGGGGAGCGACAGCCCGAAGCGGCACAGGATCGAGTACAAGGCGCGCGACCTGGGCTTCGACCTGACCGAGCGGTCGAACATGGTTGTCAAGGGCATCAATCTGTTCGCGGCCACGATCGACACCGCGCGCGGCTCGGACAACGTCATCGACGGCATCGACGCCAAGTACCCCAACGACTACAACCTCCAGTGGGGCGCGGGGCGTGGTGGCGGCATCTGTGTGTGCGGTACCCGAGACACCCTGAAGAACAGCGAGATCGCGTACGCCTCCGGCTCGCTGGTGACAGTGGGGGGTCAGCACAACAAGCTGGTCAACAACCTGATCCACGACGGCACCTACGGCGGGATCGTGTTCAACTCCGCGATCGAGGTGACCGGACTCGGCCACCTGATCAGCAACAACACCGTCTACAACTCCGGTCGGTCCCTGATCGGCGGCGAGTTCCATTCGTCGATCATCCAGTACAACGACTTCTCCCAGGGCGACTACTTCGCCCACGACACCGGTCTGCTGTACGTCGCGCACAATGACCTGGGTCACTCCGAGATCCATCACAACTACTTCCACGACAACGCTCACCGCAGCAACGGCGAGGGTGACTACACCTGCGGCATCTATCTGGACGAGTCCTCGGCCAACGCACTGGTGTACGACAACGTGACCTGGAACATCAGTTGGCAGGGCATCGTCGTGAACCGGCTGTCGAACTTCGTCCAGGTGTACAACAACACGACGTACAACCACAGCGGCATCCAGGTCTCGGAGCCGACGTACGGCCTGGACGCGTACGGCGACCGGATCGTGAACAACATCGTGGTCGACGGGATCGGCACCGGCGCCTCGAACATCGGCGCGGTGTTCAGCAACAACCTGGACCAGGGCGACCCGGGGTTCGCCGACCCGGCCGCGCACGACTTCCAGCTGGCGCCCGGCTCACCCGCCCGGGACCGGGGCACGCCGATTCGGGGCATCACCGACGGCTTCACCGGTAGCGCGCCCGACATCGGCGCGTTCGAGGCCGGCGGCGCGACCTGGACGGCCGGGTACGACCCCACCGACCCACCGGACCCGCAGTTCGGGTTCCTCGACACCGACTACACGGATCTGATGGTCAACGGCAGCCTCGACCTGAACCGGATCGGACAGCCGACGATCAACAGCCTGTTCGGCTGGACCCGGACCCATGACAAGACCGCGCAGCCGACGTACGACCATGCCGACGGCGCGGTGACGGCCCGGTACCACTTCAAGACCGGGATCGCGCTCGGTACCGGGGAGGACGGCATCGAGCAGACGGTCACCGGCTTGACGCCCAACACGACGTACAAGATCAGGGGCTTCCTGCGGGCGAATTCCGACGGACAGACGGTCCGGCTCGGCGTGAAGGACTACGGCGGACCCGAGGTCTACGAGGAGCAGAGCGCGACGTCGTGGACCGACAAGACCATCACGTTCGCGACGGGTCCGAACAGCACCAGTGCGACGATCTACGGCTACAAGCCGACGACCGGCGGCTACGCGTGGGTGGACGACATCTACATGTACGCGCCGCCGATGTCGCTGGACATCAGCGACGCGGCCGTTCCCGAAGGCAATTCCGGTACGTCGACGGCCACTGTCCGTGTGACCCTGACTCCGGCCAGCGCCGGTCCCGTGACGGTCGACTACACCACGGCCGACGACACAGCGGTCGCGGGACAGGACTACCTCTCCACCAGCGGGACGCTGACGTTCGCACCGGGTGAGACCACCAAGGACATCCCGGTCACGATCACAGGCGACACCACCGACGAACCGGACGAGCGATTCTTCGTGAACCTGTCCAATGCGACCGGCGGAGCGGCGATCCACGACGGTTCGGCCTTCGTCACCGTGTCCAACGACGAGCCGCCGCCGGACGGCGTCGTCCGGGTCAACGATCACACGACCGGGACCGGGCTCAACCAGTTCGAGTTCGTCGGGGGATGGGGCGTGAACGCCAACGCGTCGGCGTACCAGAACGACGTGACGTTCTCGAATGTGAGCGGCGACTACTACCAGGTGCGGTTCAGCGGCACGCAGGTCAAGCTCTACTCCGAGTTGGGCAGCGTGATGGGGATCGTCGGGGTCACGGTCGACGGTGGCGCGGAGACGCTGGTGGACAACTACTCGGCGACCTCGGCCGGTCAGGTACTGCGCTACACCAGCCCGGTGCTGCCGGCCGGTGACCACCTCCTGAAGGTACGGATCACCGGGACGAAGAACGACAACGCGGCCGGCACCTGGACGGTCGCGGACCGGGTCGACATCACGACCTGACTCGAGGTTCCCCGGGGCCGGGCCGGCCCCGGGGAAGCCACCACTGAACGGAGCGACTCTTGAGCAGGTTGACGTACGACGCACAGTCGTTCAGCCACGACGGCGAGCGGATCTGGATCGTCGGCGGTGAGGTGCACTACTTTCGGCATCCCCGGGCCGAATGGCGTGACGTGCTGCTGCGGGCCAGGAACGCCGGGCTCAACACGATCGCGACGTACGTGCCCTGGAACTTCCACGAGCAGGTGGAAGGCACGGTCGACTTCGAGGGCGACAAGGACCTCGCCCACTACATCGACCTGATCGCCGAGCTGGGGATGTGGGCGATGGTGCGTCCGGGTCCGTACATCTGCAGCGAGTGGGACGGGGGCGGACTGCCGGCTTGGCTGTGCGCACGGCCGGTCCGGCGGTTCCGGGAGGACGACCCGGTCTACCTGGCTGCGGTGGAAAGCTGGTTCGGCCGGCTGTTGCCGATTGTCAGCGCGCGCCAGGCGACCAACGGCGGTCCGGTCCTCACAGTCCAGAACGAGAACGAGTATCCCGGCGGATGGGACGACTCGATGCGCCGCTACGTGCACAAGCTGACGGACCTGTTCCGCAAGCACGGCATCGACGTACCGATCCTCGCCTGCAACGTGCATGCGGCCGGACCGACGACCGTGAAGATCAACAACTCCACCGACCCGGCCGACCAGATCCTCGACCCGGACCTGATTCTCACCTACAACCACCACACCGAGGTCGATCAGGTCGAAGACTTCCGGGCCAAGCAGCCGGACGCTCCGCTGATCGTCTCCGAGTTCTGGTCGGGCGCGCCGTACTACTGGGGCGAACCGGCCACCGACTGGCCGGACGCGGCGTCGCTGGCGCGGGCAGCGAACGAGTACACGTCGGCCGGAACCCAACTCGTCTACTACATGTTCGAGGGCGGCACGAACTTCGGATTCTGGGCCGGCAACAACATCGTCACCTCGTACGCGTCCGGCTACCCGGTCGGCGAGGGCGGACAGCTGACCGAGAAGTACTACGCCATCCGCCCGCCGAATCTGTTCGCGAACCAGTTCGCCGAGTTCCTTGCCGACAGCAACGAGATCGCCGGTGAGTGGGTCGTCGAAGGTGCGCGCGTGGTCGCACGACGGTCCGGTAGGGGAGACCTGCTGTTCGTCTCCACCGCCGACGGGCGGGCCGAACTTGTCCTGACACTCGCCGACGGGCGGTCGCTACCGGTATCGCTGGGTGAGGTGCGGGCGGCCGTGCTACCGGTGAACCTCGCCGTGTTCGACGGCGTCACCATCGACTACGGGAACCTGTCGCTGCTGGTACGCGACGAGGCCCGGCGGACGGTGGTGCTGTACGGCCCGGCCGGCACCGACGGTGTCGTCAGCGTCAACGGCGAGGAGCTCGTGATCCCGGTGCGCCGCCGCGCCGTCGAGCACCGCGCCGTCGAGCACAGCGCCGTCGGGCACCGGTCTGCGGGCGATGTCGTTCTGGTCGTCGTCGACGAGGAGATGGCTCGGCGTTGCTGGCTCGCCGGCGGCCAGGTCGTCTTCGGCCCGGACTACGTGGGGGACGGCGACTCGCTCGACGTCATGGTCAGCGCCGGCTCGCCACCGGTCGTCAGCCTGGACCGGACCGGGCGGCCGGTGCCGCATCGGTGTGAGCCGATGGAGCACGACTCGAGTCCGCCCGAGCTGTCCGGATGGCGCGAGTCTCCGGCCGGCCTGGACCCCTCGTCCGGGTGGCTCACGCTGACCGAACCGGTGTCCCACGAGCGCCTCGGAGTCACGCAGGGATACGTGTGGTACGCGGCCGAGGTGGAGTCCGCGGAAGCCGGCGTACGGAATCTGCTGCTCACTCAGGCCCCGAACCGGGTCTCGGTCTGGGTGAACGGGACGTACAACGGCACCCATGCCGCTCGGCGCTCGGTGCGGATGCGGGACGAGTACGCGCATCCGGCCGACTGGGCCTTCGAGCAACTGCCGGTGACGCTGGATGCGGGGACGAACCGGCTGGTCTTCCTCTCCGACGACCTCGGGCACAACTACGACGTACCGGTTCCGGTCGGCATCCAGGGCCCGGTGTTCGCAGGGTCTCGCCGCATCGAGATCGCCGGTGTCCAGGAGATCGAGCCGCAACCGGTGTCCGCCGAGGCGTTCGGCTTCCTCTACGACACCTTTTACCGCACGCCGGAGCCGCTGCCGGCGGTCGAGTTCGACTTGACGCTCGGGCCGGACGAGGAGGCGTTGGTAGTGCTCCACGGCGTGCACGCGTGGGTACACGCCGGCGGCGTCGAGGTGCCGCCGATGTCGTTCCCGGAATCGCCGTGGACGATGTTCTCCGCGATCAAGCGCTGGCTCAGCTGGCAGATCCCGCACAGCGCCGGCAAGGTCCGGATGCAGTACGCCGGCTGCTCGGTGGGGGCCGTCCTGGACGAGCTGGTCGTGACGGTCCGGGTCCAGTACACCGGGTGCTCGGCGCAGGACGTCCTGGACAACCTTGCCGTGTACGCCGTTCCGGCGCGGGGTCGCTGCGTCAACTGGCAGTGGCGGCGCTGGGAAGCAGACCCCGGCGCGGCCGGGACGGCCGTGACGACGGGAGCCGTCGACAGCAGTGTGCTGGTCCTGCTGCCCGCAGGGGCGCGGCTCGCGCCGAAGAATCGGGTGCTGTCGCCGTCGTGGTTCGAGACGCGGTTCCCGATGCCTGCCGGCAATCAGCCGGTCTACCTCGACATCGGTGCGCTCGACAAAGGCCAGATCTTCCTGAACGGTCGCAATGCCGGCCGGTACTGGCGGTCCGGTGGTGCCCAGCAGTCGTACTACCTGCCGCGAAGCTGGATGGGCGACGACAACCGGCTGGTCGTCTTCGACGAGCTCGGCTGCCGGCCGCACCACGCCCGGCTGGTGTACGGCGACGCCGGGCGCTGGACCGAGGTACGTCTGTCGGCGGACTGAACGCCGTACTACGAGAGAAGGGAGCCACCGATGACCGTGTCGGCACAGCAGCGCACATCGGCGCTGGCGCAGTACGAACGCGACGGATACATGATTTTCAGGGACGTCGTCGACCCCGAGCTCGTTGCGGAGGCCAACGACCATGTCGCGTGGCTGCAGCAACGCCACCCCGACGTACGGCCCGAAGATCTCGGGCACTTGTACGTCAAGGACGATCCGTTCTGGGTCCGGCTGATCGGCGACCACCGGCTGCTCGACATCGCCGAGTTGTTCGTCGGCCCCGACATCGCTCTGTTCGCATCGCACTACATCAGCAAGCCGCCGTACTCCGGCAAGGCGGTGCTGTGGCACCAGGACGGATCTCTGTGGCCGCTCGATCCGATCGAGGTGGTGACGTTGTGGCTGGCCGTCGACCACTCGACCCCGGCGAACGGCTGCGTACGACTCATCCCCGGCAGTCACAAGAACGATTTCAGCGAGGTGCTGCTCAACGATCGGGTCGACAATGTCCTCGGCCTGGAGATCGCGTCCAAGGACGTCGACGAGTCCCGTGCCGTCGACATGGTGCTGGCCCCCGGCGACGTCGAAGTCCACCATCCGAACATCATTCACGGCAGCAACGCGAACACCTCGCCGAATCGGCGCTGTGGTCTCACCATCCGCTACATCCCGACCTCCACCAAGATCACCGGAGACGAGCAACCGTTCCCGAGTGCGTTCCTGCTGCGCGGCCGGCCGGGCGTCAACGCCTACAACCCGCGCCCTCGTTACATCGCCGGTCGGCATCTGCCGTTCCGCGGTTCCGACGCCTGGAAGTGATCCCTAACCGTTGCTGCAGGCAATCAGCTTACCGTTGACAACAACCGCGGCAAGGTCCCCGATGCCGCCGGTAGGGGTGCGGGTCAATTGGAGGAGGTCGGCGCGCGTGCCGACCTCCAGGCGGCCACGGTCGCGCAGGCCGAGGAGGTCGGCGGGGGTGGTGGTGGCCATGGTGACGGCGGTCTCGACGGGGAGGCCGCCGGGGCTGGTGGACCAGCGGAGGCAGTCGAGGAGCGAGGCGCCACTGCCGGCCAGGTACGGCGTGCCGTGGAGACGGAGGCTCCCGTCACCGGTGACAGTGACCGCGCCGCCGACCGCGGTCCGATAGTCGCCGGGCGCGCACCCGGCCAGGGCGGCGGCGTCGCTGGTGAGGACGCACCGGGAAGGCCCCTTGGCGCGGACCAGGGCGGCGAAGGTGTCGGCGGGCAGATGGTGGCCGTCGGCAATCAAGCCCGCGGTGAGGGCGTCCTCGGTCAGTTGCGCCCAGATCGGGTTCTGGTGGCGGTGGATCTGGGCGGGAAGACCGTTGCCGAGATGCGTGGAGAGTCGTCCGCCCGCGGCCGCGAAGGCGTGGACGTCGGCGGCCGTCGCCAGCGAGTGCCCGACCGACGGGAGTACGCCGTGTGCTGCGAGGTGGCGGGTGAACTCGATGGCGCCGGTGCGTTCGGGGGCGACGGTCATGATCGCGATCGCGCCGTCGGCCGCGGCCTGCCAGCGATCGAACTCGCCGGCGTCGGGGTCCCGGATGACGGCCGGGTCGTGGGCGCCGCGGGCACCGTCCTCGGATGAGATGTACGGCCCCTCCAGATGCAGCCCCGGTACGCCGTGCGCCGTGTGGGGATCGGATGCGCGCGCGGCGGCGGCTCGCTTGACCAGGGTGGTCGTGGTCGGGTCGTCGGCGGAGATGATCGTCGGGAAGACCGTCGTCACGCCCTGTCCCCAGAGCGCGCGGACCAGGTCGGGCAGTTCGCTCGCCGGGCGGGACGGGTCGTTGACGTCGAGGCCGCCGTACCCGTTGAGCTGGAGGTCGACCAGGCCGGGGATCAGCAGCAGGTCCGGCGCGGACGGGTGGCCGGCGATCTCCTCGATGCCGGCGGGGGAGAACCGCACCCGCACGCCGCGGCCGCCGGCCGTGTGACCTTCCAGGACCTCGCTCGACACAGTGGGCCTCCTCAGGCGTCCGGTTCGGGGACTACACAACAGCATCTTGGGACTCACGGCAAAACCTGCTAGTTTGCTGCAAACGTTTGTAGCCTACACCCGTCAATCCGTCCCGAGGAGTGCACGTGCTCGACACCCGGACCCAGATCGAGGATCTCCGCCTCGAAGTCTTCGCCGACACCGCGGACATGGCTGCGGCGGCCGCCGCCGGCACCGCCGATGTGCTCAGTCGCGCGGTCGCCGAGCGCGGCGCGGCCCGCGTCGTGATCGCCACCGGCAACTCGCAACTCGCGTTCGTCACGGCCCTCGCCGGGTACGACGTCCCGTGGTCGCAGGTCACCGTCTTCCACATGGACGAGTACGTCGGCATCGACGCCAACCATCCGGCGTCGTTCCGGCGCTGGATCGCCGAACGGATCGCGGAGCCGTTCGGGCCGGCGCGGGTCGAGTACATCGACGGTGAGGCGCCCGACGTCGACGCAGAGTGTGCGCGATACGAGGCACTGCTGCGGCAGTCTCCGATCGACCTGACCTGTATGGGGATCGGGGAGAACGGGCACCTTGCGTTCAACGAGCCGGGGCAGGCGGAGTTCGACGACCCGCGCTGGGTCAAGCCGATCAGGCTGACGCCGGAATCGCTGCACCAGCAGGTCGGTGAGGGGCACTTCCCGGACATCGCGTCGGTGCCGCCGACGGCGATCTCGCTGACCGTTCCGGCGCTGCTCGGCGCCCGGGTGGTGCAGGTCGTCGCCCCCGAGCAGCGCAAGGCCGTCGCGGTCCGCAACACCCTGACGCTGCCGATCGACGCCGCCTGCCCGTCGACGATCCTCCGCCGTACTCCGCACGCCAAGCTCTACCTCGACGCCGCCTCCGCCGCCGCGTCCCTCGATCTCCTCCCCGCCACCGCCTGACATCCGATTCCCGACTCGCGGGAATTGTCCCCCCGCGAGTTGGGACGGGTGGTCAGCTCAGGTCGAGCAGCGCGGCGAGGTTGATGGGGCGGCGGGTGGCGATCGACTGGGTCAGAGCGTCGCCCATGGCCACGGCGTACGCCGCTTCTGTGCTGGTCGCCATCAGGCCAAGCTCGACGGACTCGGGGCTCGGGCCGGTGAAGAGGTCACGCCGCATCAGCGGGTCCGCGCCGCCGTGGCCGCCGGCTTCCGGGTGTACCTCGATGACGCGAGTCGGGCCGAAGAGTTCGGAGACGGTGATGTGGTCGGAGGCCGGTAGTGCGGTGCCGTCCACGGTGCGGCCGTGCAGCAGTGAGATCGAGCCGTGGGTGCCGGCGATGCTGACCCGGAATCCTTCCCAGGTGCTGGAGAAGTCGATGGAGTACGTCAGGCTCGCGCCGCTCGGGTAGCGCGCGACCGCGCTGTACGTGTCCTCGATGTCGATCTCGGCGTCGTACAGGTACAGCGGTCGCGATCCCGGATACTGCCCGGGATAGTGCAGCCCGAACAGGCCCGCTCGGGCGGAGTCGTCGTCGGTGGGGAAGACCCCGGACTCCTGCTGGGCAAGGAAGTACGGGTCCTTGGCGCGCAGTTCGCCGACGGACAGCTCGCCGCCGGGACGGTGCGGGCTCGCTGGGCCGTAGTAGTTGAGAGCGCCGTACCCGAAGATCTCGTCCGGCGCGGAGCCGATCCACCAGTTGAGCAGGTCGAAGTGGTGCGACGACTTGTGGACCTGCAATCCGCCGGAGAGCGAGCGCCGGCGGTTCCAGCGCAGGAAGTAGCTCGCTCCGTGCCGCAGGTCGACGTGGTAGTCCATCACGACGCGCGTGATCCGCCCGATCGTGCCGGCCAGGATCAGCTGCTTCACCTTGCGATGCGCGGCCGGGTAGCGAAAGTTGTGGGTGATCTGGACGGTCCCGTTCGATGAACGTTCGGCCGCGAGCACTGCCCGGGCGGCTGCGGCGGTGCTGACCATCGGCTTCTCGGTGACTACATCCACGTCGTGCCGCAGCGCGCCGATGATGTACTCCTCGTGCGTGTGATCGGGCGAGGTGACGATCACCGCGTCCGGTACGACGGTCGCGAGCATCTCGTCGTACTGCGTCGGTGGGAAGAACGGGATAGGCGAGCGGCCGAGGCGCTGCAGTGCCTGGTTGAACTCGGCGACCCGGTCTGCGTCGGTGTCGACGATCGCCACCACCTCGGCGTACCCGGACAGGTCGTCCTCGTCGCTGCCGTACCCGAAACCCCCGTCGGCGGTGCGGTCGGTCAGTCCGAGGATCGGCAGGACGAAGCTGGCCAGACCGCGGGCGGACAGACCGCAGACGGCGTACCGGCGGATCGAGGACATGGGTCTCCTTCAGCTGAGATCAGTCGAGCAACCGGCAGCAGGCGCTGTCGGCCGCGTACAGGCCAAGGCTTTCGAACAAGGTCCGTGCGATCACCCGGTGGCCGCGACCGCTCGGGTGGGTCGGGTCGGCCATCCACTGGGCCGGTGCCCAGCCGTTCCCGGCGGTGGTCCAGTGCGCGAAGTGGTCGACCAGCACCACGTTCCGCCGAGCGGCGACAGTGCGGATGGTTTCGGCGTACGCCGGGAGGTGGTCGCCGAGGTTGTACCGGCAGGTCCGCAGTACGGCGGTCGGCGTCTGAGCGACCACGATCGCGCCGGTCTCGAGGATGGTGCTCAGCAGGGTGTCGTAGCGCTGCGCGAACTTCTCGACGCCGTCCGCCCCGGCCTTCGCGTCGTTGGTGCCAACGCCGATCAGGACCAGGCCGGGCGCGAGGTCGAGGGCGGCGGGGAGCCGGCCGAGGGTGTCCTCGGTGTTCGCCCCTGAGACGGCCCAGCGGACGAACGAGTCGCCGTACCGGGTGAGCTCGTAGCGGATCCGTTCCTCGAGCAGCTGGACGTAGTCACGCTCGGCGCCGGTCCAGTGCGCGCCCTGGGCGATGCTGTCGCCGATCGTGGACCAGCGGATCGGCTCTTCCGACTGTAGTGCGGCCGCCAGGGCCGATCTCCCGATGGTGTTCGCCATGGCCGACACGATAGCAAGATTCTCTGCTATTGCGACAAACGTTTGCAGTCCGTATCGTCCAGCGCACCCCCTCCGCCACTGGGGAGAACTGAGTCACGAGAGGAATGTCCATGAGACTCCGCCGAACGTCCCTGGCCGCGCTGGTTCTCGCAGCCGGCCTGGGACTGCTCGCACCGTCCGCGCAGGCCAGTGAACCGAGTCCACCTGTGCCCGACCAGGCCGGTGGCACCTGCGCACCTGCGCAGTCGTCCGTCCCACTGCCGGTGACCCGGGACCACGGCGTACTGCAGGCGCAGGTGTTCGACCGCCAGGTCGCCGATCCGTCCGTGTACGCGGGCCGGGTCGGATTCGTCTGGGCCGCGCTGCAGTCGGCCCAACCTCAAGGTGTGCTGGCCAGTTCGTACGTCACCGCGTTCCGCAACGCGCCCGCCCGGCAGTACACGCCGGAGTGGTTCAAGACCAACCATCCGGACTGGATCGAGTACACCCCCGACCGGACGACGCCGGCCTGGGAGTTCAACAACCAGGTCTACACGCCGATCGACATCAGCAACCCCGAGGTCCGGCAGTGGTACACCAGCACGCTGCTCGACCCGGCGATCGCGGCCGGCTTCAAGGTGATTGCCGTCGACAACATCGGCGTACGCAACGACTTTCACGTCAGCGGTCACTATGACGCCAATGGTCAGTGGGTCCAGCAGTTCGGCTCCGACCCGAAGGACCCGGCGTGGGTCGCCGACGTACTGGACTGGCTGCGGTATCTGCGGGACTACGCGCACGCCCGCGGCGTCGCGGTCGCGTTCAACCTGACGTTCAACGGAAGCCTGCACGACGAGTTTCAGGACAAGTCGCCGGAGTACATGGCCGCGCTCGACCAGATGATCGACATCTCCGACATCTGGCTGAACGAGCAGGGCTTCACGGTGCACCGGGTGGAGAACGTGACCGACGACGAGTGGCAGCTGATGTTCGACCTGCTGCGCCGGCACCGCTGCAAGCCGTCCGTCGTGATGAACAAGCTGCCCACCAGCTTCTGGTACGAGGCATCGCCTGAGCAACGGCAGTGGGTCGTGGCGAACTACCTGCTGTACCGCGAGGCGCCGGCGATGCTCGAGAGCACCGGGAGCAAGGACTACGCGGGCTTCAACGAGATCCCGGAGATGGCGGCCGATCTCGGTACGGCGATCACTCCGCCGGTACGACGTGGTCCGGTGTTGTGGACGCGCTCGTACCGGGACGGGATCACCGTGGTGAACCCGTCGTCGGCACAGCCGGCGCAGCTGCGACTCCCCGCCGGGACGTTCACCGACCTGCACGGCGTGCGGTACACGGGCCGGATCGACGTACCCGCCAACACCGGTTTGGTCCTGAAGAAGAGCTAGTTGTTCACCGGGGGTCGGCCGGCGCGACGCCGGTCGATCCCCGGATCACGAGGCGGGTCTCGAGCTTGACCGTTGTCGGTGCGCCGAGCTCCGCGCCGTCGCGCAGTTGGTCGAGCAGCAGGTCCACCGCCGCCGAGCCGAGCTCCGCGGCCGGGACGTGGATCGAGGTCAGCATCGGGTGCGTCACCGTGGACAGCGGGCTGTCGTCGATGCCGATCACGCTGATCTCCCGGCCGACCTGCATGCCCCGCTCGGTGAGCCGGGACATCACTCCGAGCGCGATCAGGTCGTCGTACGCGATCGCGGCCGCGACCTCGGCGGACTGCAACAGGTCGGCGGCCCGCATACCGGCCTGGATCTGCGGCTCGAACGGGCCGAGCTCGCGCAGCTCCACGTCGTTGGCCGCGCATGCCGTCGCGAGTGCGTCGCGGCGCTGCTGGTTGGACCAGGACCGCCGCGGGCCGGCCAGGTAACAGATCCGGCGGTGTCCGAGCGAGACCAGGTGCTCGACTGCCTCCTGCATTCCCTCGGCCTCGTCGATCACCACACTGCGGGCGCCCTCGACCTCACGGTTCACGAAGACCACCGGGAGCTGCTGGGCGAGCCTGGTCAGCTCGGCCGGCGCGGTCCGCGGCGACGCGAGGATCAGGCCGTCGACCTGACGGCTCAGCCCGCGGGCGAGCTCGAGCTCGTCGGCGACGTGCTCGTCGGTGTCCGCGATCAGTACGGCGTACCGCTTGTCGCGGGCGCGGGCCTGCACCGACTTGATGATCGGCGGGAAGAACGGGTTCGCGATGTCCGGCACGACCAGGCCGACGGTGTCGGTCCGGCCGGACACCAGGGAGCGGCCGGCCCGGCTCGGCGCGTACCCGAGCTGCCGGGCGACCCGCTCGATCCGGGTCCGGGTCTCGGCGTTGACCTTCTCCGGATCGGTCAGCGCCCGCGACACGGTCGAGGTCGACACGTTGCAGGCCGCGGCCACCTCCGCCAGCGTGACAGCCAATGCAAGCTCCCCGGTCGTCGTGATAGATCAGTGCTCGTTGCCGCATCGTACCGCAAACGATTGCCGTGACTCTTGACCCTGATTGTAACCACTTGGTCGGGATTCCACTGCAAACAGTTGACTCTTGCTGCAAACGTTGGCAGTCTCATCTCACTCCGGCCGGTCCGGCCGGGGATCGAAGGGAGATCCCGTGCGCTCCAGGATGAAACTGACAGCGGTCGTGGCCGGTCTGGCCGCGCTGTCCGGGCTGACGGCCTGTTCGGGAGGCGGTTCTGCGGCCGGCGCGGCCGGAAGTACGCCACCGTTGACCGTCGCGGCGTACTCGCAGCCGACCCTGCAGCCGAACTTCAACCCGTTCTCGGTGAACGCGTTGCGCGGCACCATCGGGCTGATCTACGAGCAGCTGTTCGACTTCAACACCGCACACCAGAACGAGTTCATGCCGAGTCTGGTCACGAAATACACCTGGTCCGCCGATGGGAAGGCGATCGACCTCAGCCTGGACAATCGGGCGAAGTGGTCCGACGGCAGCGCGCTGACCGCGGACGACGTGATCTTCACCTTCGACTACCTGAAGCAGCACCAATTGCTCGCGCTGCCGGTCGACACGGTGACCAAGACCGCCGACGGCGTGCACCTGACGTTCAGCAAGCCGGAGTACGCCGCGATCCAGGATCTGGGCCGGACCGTGATCGTTCCGAAGAAGGTGTGGGCGGGCAAGGACCCGGATACCGACACGAACCTGCAGCCGATGGGCAGTGGTCCGTATTCGCTCGGCCAGGTGACCGGGCAGCAGGCGACGTTCACAGCGCGCTCGGACTACTGGAAGCAGAAGGTCCCGGTGCCGCAGATCACCTACGTGACCACCAGTAGCACCAACCTGCTGACCCAGCAGTTGGTCCGGCACGAGGTCGATCTGGCGTACGCGGGAATCCCCGACGTGAAGAACCAGTTCGTGCAGCGCGACCCCGCGCAGAACCACCTCTGGCCGATCTACGCGAGCATGAAGCCGCTGATGCTGAACCTGACGCGCAAGCCGTTCGACAACGTGCACGTCCGCAAGGGCCTCGCGCTGGCGATCGACCGGCAGGCGGTCACCGACGCGTACAACCCGGGTGTCTACCAGCCGGTGGGTCCGACAGGTCTCTACCAGGGCAATTGGTCGTCCTGGATCGCGCCTGCCGACCGCGACCCGGTGAAGCCGGACAAGGCGGCCGCGCTGGCCGAGTTCGCACAGGCCGGGTACGAGCAGCAGGGCGGCAAGCTGATCGGTGCCGACGGCAAGCAGTTGGCGCTGCGGATCCTCACTGTCAGCGCGTTCGCGGACGGGATGGCGTACTCGCAGGAGCTGGCCGGTCAGCTCGCCGCGCTGGGCATCGATGCCGCGGTGAACGGCGTACCGTCGGCCGCGTACACCGGTGACGAGGACAAGCGTGACTTCGACGCGATCTACGGTGACGCGTTCACGTTCGGTACGAACCCGTACACGTTCTACGACCGGATGCTGTCGGTGAAGTCGAAGACCAACGTGGTCGGCTGGAACGACCCAGCCACCGAGACCGCGCTGGGAGCGCTGGCCCAGGCCGCGCCGGATGCACAGTTGGCCGCGTCCAAACCGTTGCAGCAGATCATGCTGACCCAGCTGCCGGTGATCCCGGTGGCGGTGAAGGGTACGCCGTACATGTACAACACCGAGCACTGGACCGGCTGGCCGAGTGCCGACGATCCGTACACGACGCCGGATCCAGGGGCGATCAGCGGGGTGTTCGCGTCCAAGCTGTTCCTCTCGCTGAAGCCGGCATGACCCGAGTTCTGGGTACGCCGTTCGTGCAGCGGATCGGGTTCTATCTGCTGGCCGCCTGGTCCGCCGTCACGATCAACTTCGTCCTGCCGCGGTTGATGCCGGGTGATCCGGCGTCGGCGATCCTGTTCAAGATGTCCGAGCTCGGGCCGGTGTCGGAGCAGCAGGAGGAGTTGGTGCACCGGCTGTTCGGCGGCGCGCGCGGGCAGTCCTGGTGGCACGAGTACGTCAGTTATCTGAACGGGATCATCCATCTGGACTTCGGCCGGTCGATCTCGTTCTACCCTGCGACCGTCTCGGCCGTGGTGAAGTCGGGCTTCCTGTGGACGTTGCTGCTGGTCGGTAGCGCGACCGTGATCGCGTTCGTGCTCGGCACCGGCCTCGGCATCGTGGCAGGCTGGCGGCCAGGCCGGGCGGTCGACTCGGTCGGCAGCCTGACGTCGATCTTCCTGCACTCGCTGCCGTACTTCTGGGTGGCGCTGATCCTCGCGTACCTGTTCTCGTTCACGCTCGGCTGGTTCCCGCTGTCCGGCGGCGCCGACATCGGGCTGGTGCCCGGGTTCACGCCGGACTTCCTGAACAGTGCGGTCCGGCACGCGATGTTGCCGGCCGCAACCATCGTGCTGACGTCGGTGAGCGGCTGGATGATCCACATGCGCAACATGATGGCCTCGGTGGTGAACGAGGACTACGTGTTACTGGCGCAGGCGAAGGGCCTGCCAGGGCACCGGGTGGTGTTCTCGTACGCCGCGCGGAACGCCGTACTGCCGAGCATCAGTGGCTTCGCGGTGTCGATCGGGATGGTGGTCGGCGGGTCGCTGCTCACCGAGATGGTGTTCAACTATCCCGGTCTCGGCAGCCTGCTCAACCAGGCGATCGTGAACGTCGACTATCCGCTGATGCAGGGACTGTTCCTGATCATCTCGCTGACCGTGCTGGCGGCGAACTTCGTGGTCGACTCGCTGTACGTGCTGATCGACCCGCGCACCCGGGAGGTGTCGTGATCCGACGACTGGTCTCAGTTGGTGACCGGAAGGTGACCGTCGGCCTGACGGTGCTCGTGGTGATGCTGCTGGTCGCGGTCCTCGGACCGGTCTTCGTCAGTTCGGTGCTCGGTCAGTCGCCGACCAAACTGCACGCGGGTCCGCCGCTGGCCGGCCCGTCGGGAGCGCACTGGCTGGGTACGACGTCGTCCGGCGTGGACGTGTTCGCGCAGTTCATCACCGGGACGCGGGTCTCGGTGTTCGTCGGCCTGATCGGTGGGACGATCTCGACGTTCCTCGCCGTACTGTTCGGGCTGGTCAGCGGGTACCACTCGGGGAAGGCGGGTGCCGCGCTGACGGGGTTCGTCAACATCTTCCTGGTCATCCCGGGTCTGCCGTTGCTGCTCCTGATCGCCAGCTACACCAGGGGTCGTGGTGGGTGGCCGGCGGTTGCGCTGATCATCGGTCTGACCAGTTGGGCCGGTGGTGCTCGGGTGAAACGAGCGCAGACGCTGTCGCTGCGCCATCGCGACTTCGTAGCGGCGGCCCGGTACAGCGGTGACAAGCAGTCCCGCGTGCTGTTCATGGAGGTCGTGCCGCATCTGGCTCCCGTGATCGCGTCGACGTTCCTGTTCGCGGTCGTCGGCTCGATCGCGGCGGAGGCGGGGCTGGACTTCATCGGTGCCGGAAACACGAACACGGTCAGCTGGGGCACGATGCTCTACTGGGCGCAGTCGCAAGGGGCGTTGCAGGGCGGCGCCTGGTGGTGGTTCCTGCCGCCGGGCCTCGGCATCGCCCTGGTCGGTGCGGCGGCGGGCCTGGTGAACTTCGGCATCGACGAGTTGTCGGATCCACGTCGCCGTACTGTGCGGGCCTCTGCGCGTCCCAAGCGGCGGAAGGTGGTGGCGGCATGACGCTGCTCGAAGTCCGTGACCTGGTCGTCGAGTACGGGACGGATCAGGCGGTGCGGGCGGTCGACCGGGTGTCGTTCGACGTCGATCGTGGCGAGATCTTCGGCGTACTCGGCGAGAGCGGCAGCGGGAAGACGACGCTGATGACCGCGATCACCCGGTTGCAACGCCCGCCGGCCCGGATCGCCGGCGGCACGGTGACGTATCGGCCGTCGGACGGTCCGCCGGCCGAGCTCGTCGGCTGCTCTCCGCAGCAGCTGCGCGACCTGCGCTGGGAGCGAGTCGCCGTGGTGTTCCAGAGCGCGATGAGCTCGCTGAATCCGGTGATGCGGATCGGCACGCAGTTCGCCGACGCGATCCGGGCGCACCGGTCGATGAAACGCGCTGCGGCGTGGGACCGGGCCGCGGACCTGCTCGACCTTGTCGGCATTCCACGCGACCGGGTGCGCGGCTACCCGCACGAGCTCTCCGGCGGAATGCGGCAGCGGGCCGCGATCGCGTTGTCACTCGCCTGTGAGCCGGACCTGGTCGTGATGGACGAGCCGACCACGGCTGTCGACGTGGTGATGCAGCGCCAGATCCTCGACAACCTCAAGCAACTGCAGGACAGCTTCGGCTTCTCGGTCCTGTTCGTCACCCACGACCTGTCCCTGCTCGTCGAGCTCGCCGACCGGATCATGGTGATGTACGCCGGACGCGCGGTCGAGATCGCGCCGGCGGCCGACATCTACCGCGACCCGAAACACCCGTACACCCAGGGATTGCGGGACTCGTTTCCGTCGCTGCACGGACCGCGTCGCGAACTGCGCGGGATCGGCGGCGCCCCGCCCGACCTGCGGCAGCTGCCGGCCGGGTGCGCCTTCGAACCCCGTTGCCCACAACGCGTCGACGACTGCCGGGAGACCTCGCCGGCCCTGATCGAACGTGACCATACGCAGGCAGCCTGTCTGCTGCTCGACCTTCAGGAGGTGCGCCATGCTGGAGGCCGTTGACGTCACGAAGCGGATGCCGCTGCACGGACGGCGGCACGGGCAGTGGTTCACCGCGGTCGACTCGGCATCGTTGACGCTGGAGACCGGGAAGGTGGTCGCGCTCGTTGGTGAGAGTGGTTCGGGCAAGAGCACGCTGGCCCGGATCCTCACGCTCGGGGACGAGCCGACCGCGGGCACGATCCGCCTGGCCGGCAAGGAGGTCAGTACGCGCCGACGGGCGGATCGGCAGGCGCACTTCGGTCAGGTGCAGCTGATCATGCAGGACCCGTTCGCCTCCCTGAACCAGTTGCACCGCGTGCGCTACATCCTCAGCCGGCCGCTGCGGAACTTCGGCACGGACGGTGATCTGACCGAGCGGATCATCGGGCTGCTCGAGCGGGTGAATCTGACGCCGGGGGAGCAGTACATCGACAAGTACCCGCACGAGCTGTCTGGTGGCCAACGGCAACGAGTCGCGATCGCGCGGGCGCTGGCGGCCGACCCGGTGGTGCTGATCGGCGACGAGCCGGTGTCGATGCTGGACGTGTCGATCCGTCTCGACGTACTGCGGTTGTTCGCGGACCTGTGCGCTCGGGACGGGCTGGCGATGCTGTACATCACGCACGACATCGCGAGTGCGCGGTACTTCGCCGACGAGATCACCGTGATCTACGCGGCCCGGATGGTCGAGGGCGGTCCGGCGGAGGAAGTGACGCAACGGCCGCGGCATCCGTACACGCAGCTGCTGCTGGAGTCCTCGCCGGATCCGGACCGTGACAGTGAACGCCGTACCCTGCCGATCGTCGATGCATCGGGCGAGCCGCTCGATCGGGAGCAGGAGCTCGCCGGCTGTCCGTTCGCGGCCCGCTGCCCGCATGCGATGCCGGTGTGCACCGAGCAGCCGCCGCCCACGACCACCACCGTCAACGGGCATTGGTCGCGCTGCTGGCTCAACGATTGATCCGCTCCGCGATCCAGCCGAGTCACCCCCGCGAGCCGACCGGGGCTAGCTGTTGCGCCCGCTTCTTTCGGCGAGGCGGTGGAGTTGCCCTGTGTGTACGTCGCTGACCCATTCCCAGCCCGGCTTGGCCGATGGGCCGACTCGCGGGTCGCTGGGGTCCTGGCCGTCACGCAAGGCCTGCACGTAGGCCCGATCCTGGTCGATCCGTGCGCGCAGCTCATCCGCTCCGCCGACGGCCCCATGGCCCGGGACGACGACAGTGACGTCGTCAGCGACGCCCGCGAACAGCCGCAACGCGGCGAGGTAGTCCTCGAGCGGGTCAGCGGCGGTGCCATACAGGTCGAGCATCGGAACCAGGACGTCGGAAAGCATGTCGCCGGCGACGAGCACTCCGCGTTCCTCGATCAGTAGTGCCGCATGGCCCGGGGCATGTCCCTGATGCTCGATAACCGTGACCTTCGGGCCATCCCAAGGAAGGTGGGTCGTTCCGGCGGGCAGACCGGTGATGAGGCCGAACAGGTCCAGCGGGATCTCGTCGGCGACCTCCGGCGGCAGCCCCTCGGCGACGCGGGCCTTCCAATCCGCGTTCGACTGCAGATCCTGCAGAGCCGCCGCGCAGCGGGCCGTGCCGTACCTGGGCGCATCGCCGAACTCGGCGTACCAGAGCACGTGATCCCAATCAGGATGCGTCGCGAAGCCTGCCACAACGGGCCGGCCGTCTGCGCGGAGGTCGTCCGCGAGACAGGCCATTTCGGCGCCTGTTATTCCGGGGTCGATGAGCAGCACGCCGGCCGTGCCGTGCACGACAACGGCGTTGTTCTGGATCAACTCGCTCTGGTGGACCTGCACACCGTCCGCAACCTGCGTCAGCATGGGCCGGCCTCCTTGACGTCGCGGATCGCGTAGCGGTGCATCGTGACGCCCTGCTTGAACGATCGCTGCTCGAGCAGCTCGAGGTCGATCGGCAGGTCGTAGTCGTCGAACAGCGGCCGGCCGAAGCCGAGGATCGCGGGATGGGTGGCGAGCAGCAGCTCATCAAGCAACCCTGCCCGGAGCAGCTGCGTCGCGAGCGCCGCGCCGCCGACCCCGATGATGCCGTCGGTCTCGGCCCGGAGCACGGCAAGCTGCTCGATCGCGTCGTCTCCGCCGATGATCCGGGTGTTGTGATCGGCGCTGTCGCGGGTGCGAGAGACGAGCACCTTGGGCTTGGCGGTCCAGATCTCGGCGAACTCACGCATGAAGTCCGGCAGCGACGCGTCCTCGCGTCCCCGTGGCCAGTACTCCTCCATCGTCTCGTAGATGACCCGGCCGTGGACCATCAGCGCGAGGGCCTGAGCGTGCGCGTTGAACGCGCGGTGCAGTTCCTCGTCGATGCGCAGCCAGTCGCCCGCGCCGTCGTCCCCAGGGACTTGCTCGATCCGCAGGTCGAGGGACACGTTCATCGAATACACGAAGCGGCCCATGATCCCCCTCTTCCGAATAGTGCTTGCGTTCTGCAATCACTATATTAGGATGCAAACAGCTGTCAAGGAGGAGTCGTGGAACCACGGTCCGGGTGTCCGATCAACGCCGCCGTCGAGGTGCTTGGAGATCGCTGGTCGTTGCTCGTACTGCGCGACGTCATCTTCGGCGACCGCCGCTACTTCCGGGCGCTGCTCACCGGATCGATCGAGGGCATCGCCTCGAACATCCTCGCCGACCGCCTGGTGCGGCTCGTCGAAGCAGGGATCCTCAAGCGCGGCACGGCCGCGCGGGGACAGCGCGCTCAGTACAGCCTCACGGAAGCCGGCATCCAGACGCTCCCGATCATCTACGCTCTCGGCAACTGGGGCCTCGACTGGCGCCCCGGCACCGCCGAGCTCCGCAGCCGGCAGCAACTCATGCGCGACGAGGGTCCGGCGTTCATCGAGGAACTCATGGACGAACTCCGCACCCGCCACCTCGGCGCCCCGCCGAAACCGCACGACGGTCCAGGCCCCCTCGCGCGCCTCGACGCCGCCTACGCCGCAGCCGCCGACCAGCAACACGCCGACTGAGGACCCCGAACAAACTCATCAACCGTGGTCATGCAGCAGGGCTCACTAGATCGTGTGCGGCCGCGGCGAAGGCGTGGACTCGGGCGGTGGCACCGTCCGTACGCCACATCAGACGCCAGTGCACCGGCGGTGCATCTGGGAAGGGGACGTAGGCGACATCCGGGCGCAGGTAGTAGCGCCTGGCGTGGGCGCCGATCGGGAAGACTCCCCGGCCGGCACCGACGAGGGTCAGGATCTCCTGGAACGACCCGGCCGCCGGACCGGATTCCATTGGCGGTTCGGCCGGGGTCTGGCCCGGCGCATGGGAGCTGGGGAGATCATCGGGCGTCCGCAGTACGGTGACCCCGGCGAGGTCCTCGACCGAGACGGACCGCCGATCGGCAAAGGGGTGTCCGGACGGTACGGCGAGCATCCGTGCCTCGGTCACGAGCGCGGGCCCCGTGACGAGGTCGTCCCGCTCGCTGAGGAAGCAGGTCAGCAGCACCTCCACCTCGCCGTCGAGCAGCCTCGGTACAGCCTCGTCGAGCTGCACCTCGCGAACCAGGACCTCGCAGCCGGGTTCGCGAGCGTGCAGCAGCTCGGCGGCCTCAAAGAGCAGTTGACCTCCGGCCGCACCGACGAAGCCGACGCGCAGGGTGCCTGTGATGCCGCGGGCCGACTGAAGTGCCCGTTCGAACCCGGCCACGATCATCTCCCGCGCCGGCCGCAGGTCCTCGGACAGCCTCCGCCCGATGGGGGTCAACTCCACGCGGCGACTGGTGCGGTTGAACAGCGGCGCGCCGACGCGACGTTCCAGTCCCTTGATCGTCTGGCTGACCCGGGCTGTGGAAACGTGCATCCGCTCGGCGGTTCGACCGAAATGAAGCTCCTCGGCGAGCGTCAGGAACGTCTCCAGCTCGTAGCGCTCCAGCATTCCCGATCTCCTTCGTTAAGGCACACTTCACGAGCGTTGCACAGGTTCGCGTTGATCGACAGAGCGGCTCCGACGAGGGTGAAGGAGTCCGAGCTTCGTACGACGTGGCAGGAGAATTCATGCGCAACACCCGTGATCAGGCTCCGGCCACTTCGACCGGGACGAACGCGGCCGTCGAGCCGCGCGCTGCCGACCACGACCTCCCCACGGTCTCGCCTCTGCCGCTGATGCAGCTCTCCATCGGCTTCTGGTCATTCAAGGCGCTCGCGACCGCACACGAGCTGGACCTCTTCGCCCGTTTGGCCGACACCGACGGTCACACCATCGACGAACTCGCCGAGCTGCTCGGCGTCGCCCAGCGGCCGGTTGAGTTGCTGGTGACGGCGTGCGCGTCCATCGGGTTGCTCGAGCGCCGGGACGGGCGCTACGTCAACAGCGCGCTGGCTGACGAGTTCCTCGTCCCCGGCAAGGCTTTCGACTTCGGCGGCTGGGTGCAGATGCTCGACCGCAGGCTCTACCCGGCGTGGGGCAGACTGACCGAGGCGGTGCGAACCAATCGGCCGACGAGCTGGAACCCCGACGAGCAGGAGCACTTGTTCGTCGGCGAGGACCCCCAGTTGCTGGCCGTGTTCTGGGAGGCGATGCATTCGCTGTCGACGTTCACCGCGCGCGAACTCGGCGCACACGTCGACCTGTCTGCCTCCACCGCCCTGCTCGACATCGGCGGCGGCTCCGGGGCCTACGACATCGAGCTGTGCCGGCGCTTCCCCAATCTGCGGGCAACGGTGTTCGATCTGCCGCCGGTCTGCGAGATCGCCTCGACGAAGCTCGTGGCAGCAGGCTACGAGGACCGCATCGCGGTCACCCCGGGCGACTTCCTCGCCGATCCCGAACTCCCAGCAGGCCATGACGTCGTACTGCTGTCGATGATCATGCACGACTGGACGCCACAGCAGGACCTGGCGATCTTGCGCAAGTGCTTTGCGGCCTTGCCTTCCGGCGGTCGGATCGTGATCAGCGAGTTGCTGGTCAACGACGAGAAGACCGGGCCACCGGCCGCCGCCTTGATGAGCCTGAACATGTTGGTGGAAACGGTTGGTCGCAACTACACCGCGGCGGAGTACGAGCAATGGCTGCACACCACCGGCTTCGTCGACGTCCACACGGTGTCCTTCGACGCCCCCGGCGCCAACGGCGCAGTCCTCGCCCACAAACCGTAACCGCATCGACCGAACACTTCGAAGCTGTCCGAGCAGGACATGCACCTTAGCCACACGCTTGAGACTCAGCGCCTGCCGGTCGGAGACCGGATGGGCCTTGACCACGTTCCACGGTCTCGTCCCTGTGTGGGTTGTATTCTTAGCGTGGTCAAAGCTTCGCTGACGGTAGTGCAATGGGATAGACGTGGCGTTCGGAAGCCAACTAGTGGTTGCGGGTACGTGGCGGGAGCCGAACAGGTTGCTGTCGGGCCGTCCAACCTGACGCACGGATTTCACCAACGGCGATGGTGTCGATCTCGCAGCCTTCGAGCCACCGCTCGGTCAGCCGCGAAGTACGGTCCTGGACTACGGTTCGGGGATGGATGTTCTGGGGAGGCATGAAGCGGGCAACTATTCGCCGGAAGACGGCATTCTCGTTGTGCGTGACGCTGGAGCTGGTATCGGCGACGACGAACTGTCGGACAACGGCGCGCATCCGGTTGGCACGATGGCCCGGTCGGGGCGCGGGTGGCTGTACGCCTCGGGTGGGGACGGGCCGTGCGTCGTACACCTGCAGGCGCTTGAGGCACGGCCCGATGATGAGGATCTTGACGCGTGGTCGGACGTGGTTGAGGTGCCGTACGAGAGTTTGCGCGGTGTCGTCGAGCTGAGCAGCCTGACGACGCCCGGCGGCGATGAGCATCTGCGACTCCGCGAGCCCGGGATGTACCGGGTCCGAGTGGCGCACCGCCTGCTGCCTCCGAGCGAGTTGCCTGACGACGAGGACGATCTCCAGCCGACTGATCTTTGGCAACTGGACTTCTGGCACGTCGACGCGGTCGAGCCGCCGCAGTGGTTCCGGCGCAGGCGGCCACCGGTGGCTGTGCCCGACCCAGGGTGGACGTCGCTGCTCGGATTCCAGGAGATCGAGGTCGCCAACGTCGTGGAATGGGCCGGCCGGGCCGACGGCATGTCGGTTGACGAAATCAATACCTGGGGCGCGGCTCACTACCGCGGCCCGAACTGGCTCGATCAGCCATTGCGCAGTAGCCAGACCCGTCCGGGATGGCCCAGTGTGGCTGACATCGCGCGCCAGGTCGGCATCGGGACGTTGGGAACGAGGGGCGATCTGCTGCCCCTGTACGTGGCGCTGCGCATCCTGACCTTCGACGGGATGCGGTATGTCGCCATCGACGATAAGCCGATGGCTCAGGACGTACTGCGGCTTCCGGGCGACGTGGTCACCTTCTTGGAGGCGTCCCAGGCGGTCCGGCAGTTCACCGCGTATGCCGCGGACCTTGTGTCGGTGGCGTTGTGGGGCGGCACCCAGCAGACGGTGGCGTCGCTAGCCGACCGAACGTTGGCCGGCGAGGACGAGGTCCGCGCGACGCTGCGGTACGCCGGGGACCGCAAGCTACTCCAGGTCGAGCAGCGGAGTCCGGACGAGCTCGTCCTCACACCGCAGTCACGTCGCCTGACCCACTGAAGTGGATCCGGCGCGCTCACTGAGAAGGCTGTGTTGAGCAGCGCGGTGGAGCTGAGCTCGTAGTCCGACTTCTAGATGGCGGCCTTGGCTGACGCTGAGCAGTCATACGACCGTTCCAGGGGCCGCGTAACAACCAAAGTTGGGGTCGGGACCCCATGGTTGGGGGGTGCTGTCGCGACGAGACTGATTTGCCAGAGCGGTCGCCGAGGAAGAGGCGGCGGCCAGGGAGGTCAGGGTGAACAGTGTCGAGGCGTTCGGTCAGATCGGGCGAGGCGCAGCGATGCGCGCCGCGGACATAGCCGTTGGTCTGCCCACTGTCACGGTGTTCGATCCTGTGGTGAAGGCCGTGCGGTTGATGGCGGTCGGGCGGATGCCGGGTCTGGTTGTCGTGGACGTCGGTGGGCGGCCGCTGGCGGTTCTGCCTGGATCCCAGGTGCTGAGGTTGAGCATTCCCGCGGCGTTTCAGGATGATCCGATGCTGGTGCGGACTGTCGACGAGTCGTCGGCGGATGCGTTCTGGCGTGAACTCGGTGGTCTGACGGTTGGTGACTGCTTGCCAGGAACGCCGGCCAGGCCGGCGATGGTGACCGCGGAGGCGACCCTGCTGGAGATTGCGGCATTGATGGCGCGTGCCCGCAGCCCGTTGGTCGCAGTGGTCGGCAGCGACGGAGTCCTGACCGGTGTGATCACGTTGGAACGGTTGCTGACGAGTCTGGCGGTGACCGGGCTCGGTGACCAGTCGTCGGGATGAGTCGTGAGGCCTCTCGTCGCGCTGGGGATCTTCGGCTTGGCGTTCTTCTACATCGCGACGGAGAAGGCGAACAAAGTACGGGTCGTCCTGATCGGTGCGGCCGGCATGCTGTTGCTCGGGCTGGCGCCGGGTACGGAGGTGTTCTTCTCCGAGCATGAGGGGATCGACTGGAACGTCATCTTCCTGCTGCTCGGAATGATGATCGTGATCGGCATCATCAAGCAGACCGGCGTCTTCGACTATCTGGGGATCTGGGCGGCGAAGCGATCGCGGGGCGAGCCGTACCGGCTGATGGTCCTGCTGATGATCATCACCGCGGTCGCGTCGCCGTTCCTGGACAACGTGACCACGATCATGTTGGTTGCCCCGGTCACCATTGTGGTGTGTGAACGACTGCGGATCCCGCCGCAGCCCTACCTGATCGCCGAGGTGCTTGCCTCGAACATCGGTGGCGCGGCGACGCTGATCGGTGATCCGCCGAACATCATCATCGGAAGCCGGGCGGGGTTGTCGTTCAACGACTTCGTGGTGCACATGACGCCGATCGTGGTGATCGTGTTCGCACTGTTCGTCGTACTGACGAGATTCCTGTTCCGCAAGAGCTTCCGGTACAACCCGGAGCAGGTCGCCGCGGTGATGGCGCTGCAGGAGCGGCGTGCGATCCGCGACGCGGGGTTGCTGGTGCGATGCCTGGCAGTGCTGGCGGTCATGATCGTCGGGTTCGCTCTGCATTCGGTGCTTCACCTCGAGCCGTCGCTGGTGGCCTTGCTCGGCGCCGGCGCGATGTTGCTCGTGTCCCGGTCTGATGTGCCTGAGGTGCTGCGTGAGGTCGAGTGGTCGACGCTGGTCTTCTTCATGGGCTTGTTCATCATGGTGTCGGGCCTGGTCAACACCGGCGTGATCGGAGCGATCGGTGACTGGGCGGTGGCGGCAATCGGCGACAACTACCTGATGGCCGCGACGGCCTTGCTGTTCGGTTCCGGCGTACTCGGGGCGTTCTTCGACAACATTCCGTACGTCGCCACGATGACGCCTGTGGTCGAAGGAGTGGTCGAGCAGGCGCCGGATCACCGCACCGGACAGTCGCTGTGGTGGGCGTTCGCTCTGGGTGCGGACTTCGGCGGCAACGGTACGGCGGTCGCCGCGAGCGCGAATGTGGTTGCCCTCGGCATCGCATCCCGCAGTGGCCACCACATCACGTTCTGGCAGTTCACCCGGTACGGCATCGTGGTGACCGCGCTGAGTATCGGGCTAGCCTGGGTGTACGTATGGCTGCGCTACTTCACCTGATGTCCGGCGGCCCGCAGTACACAGGCCGTCAACTCGACATCGATGCGGTCGATCCGCAGCGTGGTCAGCCGTACGCCGCGAACTGTGATCAGGGTCTGCTCGAGGTCGTGATCGTACGTCGGAAGGACGGCCAGCGACGCCAGGCCGGACCGACGGATCAGCCCACCGAGCGTGCGCTCCGCCTCGTCCGCCGCGAGCTCCAGAGGCTCCAGCGAGCTTCGCGCGGCGAGCGCTGGATCGACGATGCGGAAGGTGGCCTCGGCGAGGAGCCGGACCTCCGCGCCCTCTGTGGAGCGCCCGCACACCACCAGGGGCATCCGGATGGGACCGCGCGCGAGGAGGACCTGGCGCTCCAGTCCAACGATGTGGAAGGTCAGGCCGGACGCGGCAACCCGGACGACGCGTCCGGAGCGGACGACGACCAGCCACTGTCCCGTCGGTACGAGTCGTGCCGAGCCCGCGATGGCCGCCGCGCACAGGAGGATGGCGAACACGACCCAAGGCGCGGCCCCGGTCGGCGCCGGAGTCCACAGTGCGAGTGCTGCCGGCATGTCAACTCCCGAAGTACTGGTGCGGCAGGACGCCTGCCGACGACCCCCTCGGCTCACCGGTCGCGTCCCGCCGCCCCTCCAGTCTCCGAGGTGACGGCCCGCCGCGGAATGAGTGCTACCACCCACTTCTGCCCCGGTTCATGGACAGTGTTCGAGGCGGTAGGGGACGCTGGGGTGGTGAGATCGGGAGCGGGATTGCCGTTGTACTGGCGGGTTTGCCTGATCAACGGGCTGGTGTTCGTTGTCGGCACGTTGGCCTTGGCCCTGGCGCCGATCACTGTGTCCGCGACGGTTCTGGTCTCGGAGGCGGTGGTGCTTCTGCTTGGCTTGGTCGGCATCGTCGTGCTGAACGCGGCGCTGCTGCGGACGAGTCTCGCGCCGCTGGACCGCTTGAGCCGGCTGATGGAGACCGTGGACCTGCAGCGGCCAGGCCGTCGGCTACCGGAGTCGGGCAGTGGCGCGGTCGGTCAGCTGGTACGGGGGTTCAATGCCATGATCGAGCGCCTCGAGACCGAGCGCGGGACAAGCAACGCGAAGGCTCTGGCAGCGCAGGAGGCGGAGCGGCATCGCATCGCCCGGGAGTTGCACGACGAGATCGGCCAGGGGCTCACAGCCGTGCTTCTGGGCCTGAGGCAACTGTCGACGAGAGTGCCGGCCGATGTTCGGCATGATCTGCTGGAGGTCCAGGAGACGGCGCGCACGACGTTGGACGAAGTCCGCGGAGTGGCCCGACGCCTCAGGCCAGGTGTACTGGAGGATCTCGGCCTGCACAGTGCGCTGGCCGCCCTGGCAACTGAGTTCTCGGCCCATGGACTGAAGGTCCAGCGCACATCCACACCCGGCCTGCCTGATCTCGGCACGGAACGAGAACTGGTCGTCTACCGGGTAGCACAGGAGGCGCTGACGAACGTTGCCCGCCATGCCCAGGCCCGGACCGTGCGGCTCGCTCTGCAGCGCCAGGGGTCTGCGGTGGTCCTCGCGGTGGACGACGACGGACAGGGCCTGGGAGGAGCTGCCGAAGGCACCGGGATCAACGGGATGCGGGAGCGTGCGTTGCTGATCGGCGCGCAACTGGTCGTGGGGGTGGGAGAGCTCGGTGGTACGTCGGTCCGCCTCACCGTCCCGTTGGAGCCGGTGCGATGATCCGGATCCTGCTGGCTGACGACCACACCCTGGTACGTCGCGGCGTACGACTGATCCTCGACAGTGAGCCGGACCTGCAAGTGGTGGCCGAGGCAAGCGACGGTGCCGAGGCCGTGGAGGCGTTCCGCCGTACTCCCATCGATCTGGCGGTACTCGATGTGGCGATGCCGCGGATGACGGGACTGCAGGCGGCGCGCGAGCTGTCACGCCGGCGGGAGCCGCCGCGGATGCTGATGTTGTCGATGTACGACAACGAGCAGTACTTCTTCGCGGCGCTCAAGGCCGGCGCCTGCGGCTACGTGCTGAAGTCGGTCGCCGACCGTGACCTCGTCGACGCCTGCCGCGCGGCCGCTCGGGGTGAGTCCTTTCTCTATCCCGGCGTGGTGAGCACGCTGGTCCGCGACTACCTCGAGCGAGTTCGCCGCGGCGAACGAGTGCCGGGGCAGGTGCTGACCGAGCGCGAGGACGAGGTGGTCAAGCTGATCGCCGAAGGCCACTCCTCCAAGGAGATCGCCGCCGTCTTGACGATCAGCCCCAAGACCGTCGAACGCCATCGCGCCAACATCCTCCAGAAACTGGGCATGCGCGACCGCACCGAACTCACCCGCTACGCCATCCGCGCCGGCCTGATCGAGCCATGACGTCCCGGGCAGATGCCTCAGTTTCGCCGTGCTGTGCGTGCCACTGGCGACGCGCAGTACGGTCGAAGGAGGGCAACTCAGGAGAGGACCACGGACATGAGCATCGACCGGGGACTACTGGCGACGTTGGAGGCCAAGCCGGGCAAGGAAGAGGAACTGCGCGCGTTCCTCGAGAAGGGGCGGGAGCTCGCGGCCGCCGAAGAGGGGACCGTCACCTGGTACGCGTTCCGGCTCGGGCCGACGACGTTCGGCATCTTCGACACGTTCGCGGACGAGGACGGTCGGCAGGCCCACCTCAACGGCGAGATCCCGGCCGCCCTCGGCCAGTTCGGTCCCGATCTGCTGGCCGCCGACCCGGACATCCGCACGATCGACGTCATCGCGGTCAAGTAGCGCGACGGCCGGGGTGGCGTAGATCAGGAGTACGCCGAGGTGGCAGTGGGGAGCCTGGTCAGGAAGTCGAGCAGCAACGTGTTCACGTGGTCGGGTGCGTCGAGTTGTGGCCAGTGGCCGATGCCGTTGATCCGCTCGTACCGCCACGGGGCGTCGACGAAAGCTGCGGTGCCGGTCAGTGCCTGTTCGGTGACAGCGAGATCTTCGGTGCTCCAGATCCCCATGGTCGGTGCCTGAATGCGCGGGAGCTCCGTCGGCGGCCGGATCAGCGATTCCGGCGGCAGGATCGCCCGGTACACAGCGAGACTCGCGGTGAGAGCCGCGGCGTCGCGGAGGTGTGTGATGACGGAGTCGATGTCTGGGTGCCGGCTCCAGTTGCGCAGATTGGCGAAGTCGTCGGCAGCGAGCCAGCGTTCGGCGATGCCGGGGAACTGGAACAGCAGCATGTACCACGATTTCTGGCGTTGTTCCCAGCCTGCGGCGGCGAACGCCGCCGGGTGGCCGACCGACACGCAGGTCAGGCTGGCGACCCGTTCGGGGGCCAGGGCCGCGAGCACTGCGCCAATCGCACCGCCCCAGTCGTGTCCCACGACATTCGCCTGGGGCACCCCGAGCAGGTCGAGGAGTCCGATGAGGTCGCTGACCTGCTGGATGATTCCGTAGCTGGCGACGGTGTCGGGTTTGTCGGAGTGACCGAATCCGCGGAGGTCGGGTGCGATGGTTCGGTAGCCGGCCTCGCCGAGAGCGGTGATCTGGTGGCGCCAGACCTGATGGCTGTCGGGCCAGCCGTGGAGCAGGAGGACGGGTTGACCGTTGCCGTTGTCCTCTACCTCGAGGACTGTTCCGTTGACGTCCAGGCGCATGGCGAGCTCCTTGTTGGTTCGGTCGTCAGCCGACGATCGCGGACAGCAGTTCCGCGCGATTGGGACCAGGCGTCGGGTATTGGGGCGCGTTGGCACCAAGCGTCAGGACCTTGCCGGCCATGCCGGGCGCTGCCAACACCTCCTGCGGAGTACTCAGCATCGACATGACCGACGCGTACCCACGCAGTACGTCGGGATCGCGCAGTGCGGCCGCGTACAGCGCTTTGGTCATCGCCCAGCCGGCGTCTGATGTGCGGTAGGTCTGACCGGTGACATCGGCGGCGATCTCGTTCAGCCGGTGCCGGTCGAAGGCCAGCGTCATCCTGTACAGCGGGGTGACCGTGCTCTCGGTGATCTCGTCGAAGCGCCGTACCAGTTTCTCCGGCTGGTCCGGGCTGACGTCGCGGAGCAGGTCGCGGAGTGCGCAGGCGTGCAGCATCCCGATCGACGCGCCGCGTCCGAGCGAGGGGTTGGTGCACGCCCACGCGTCGCCAACCGCGACGAGCCCGGTCACGACCGGTTCGCCGTCGACGACGAACCGGTGGTACCGGTCTTCGATGCCGGCGATCACCTGTACGTCGGTGATCGGTTCGGCCTCGCCCCAGTGGGCGGCGGTCGGGTAGAGCTTCAGCGCCGCCTGCCACGCGGAGGTGTCGCGCAGTCCGCGCAGCTGCTTGTCTCGCGCGGAGGTGATGAACCCGACGCCCCAGGTGTCGTTGTCGCAGGGAAGGGTCAGGATCGACAGGCTGTCGAAGTGCTGGAGCAGTGTGCCCAGGGCCGCGGGGCGGGATCCGTCGGGCGAACGGAAATGGCGGGCGTAGTACACGAATCCTGAGTCCTCGCGCTCCTCGTGCGGGCGGCGGCCTCCGGCGGACTCGATCATGGCGGCGATCGGTGAGCGTCGCCCGGTCGCGTCGACGACGAGCTCGGCACGCAGTACGGCGCCGCCGTCGACCACGACACCGGTCACGTGTGGTGCTGCCCCGACCAAAGAGCGTCCGGTGAGCAATCCGGTGACCGTGACGCCGCGGCGGATCGAGACACCGTGGGTTCTTTGTGCGACAGCAGCGGCTGCCGCCTCGAGGATCGGACGCCGGGCCGTCACAGTGTCGAATCTGTCGTCGCCGTCGCGCCGGCCGCCGGTCAGGTCGGGTGGCAGTTCGTCGAACACGTTCACGCGGGTGCCGCCGAAAGCGATCACCTGGTCGAGTACGGCCTGAAGTTCGTGCTGCATCAGCGCCCGCCAGCGGGGGAGCATGAAGTGCAACTGACGGAACTGGTTGACTCCCGGCCGCTGCCACCTCTGCCAAACGTTCTCGGCGTCGTCGCCGGGGGCCGCCTGGTCGCGTTCCAGGATCGTCACGCTGTGGCCGTCCTGGGCCAGGAGCATCGCGGTGACCAGGCCGTTCAGGCCGGCGCCCAGTACGAGGATTTCCGCCATCTCACACCTCCGGGGAGCTGTATCAGTGCCGGAAGCGTGCGGCCGTCGGCTGCCCATCTGCCAGACCATTCGCTGTCCAATCACTGTCCGAACGTCGTACGAGCTGTCCATCCGTCTTGACCGCTGACCGGACGGAGGGCACGTTGGACTGAGGCGCGGCGCGCGAGAATGCTCGGAGTGCCGAAGGGGGTGGCGCATGACGAGCCGTGGCAAAGCGACGCAGACGGCACAGCTCGGTGCGTTCACTGTTGCGGATCGGCTCCGGCAGGCGCGGCGCCGGCGGTTCGTCGGGCGGACCGGTGAGCTCGAGTTGTTCCGGACTGCGTTGACGTCGGGCGGGTCCGGCTTCACCGTGCTGTTCGTTCACGGGCCGGGAGGGATCGGGAAGACCGCTTTGCTCGGTGCTCTCGCCGAGGCCGCCGAGGAGGCGGGTGCTACGGCGGTGCGGCTGGACGCCCGGACGGTCGAGCCGTCGCCGCCCGCGTTCTACGCTGCACTCGGCGCGGCTCTCGGCCTGCCAGAACGAGCAGCACCACTGGAGGGCCTCGCCGCGCACAGTCGCCCGATTCTCTTCATCGACACCTACGAGCAGTTGGTGCCGCTGGACAACTGGCTGCGTGAGGAGTTCCTGCCGGAGCTTCCCGCGGCCGCGCTGGTCGTGGTGGCCGGGCGTACGCCGCCTTCGCCGCACTGGGCGAGCGATCCTGGCTGGGGCGAGCTACTGCAAGTAGTTGCTCTGCGCAACTTGCAACCCGACGACGCACGCGCCTACCTGCACGCCGCGGATGTGCCCGAGGACCTGCATGGACGAGTGCTGGAGATGACGCACGGGCATCCGCTCGCCCTGTCCCTCCTGGCCGATGTCGTCGAGCAGCACCGAGGTGCCCTCGCGCCGGGCCTGTCTCTACACGAGACGCCGGACGTGGTGCGGGTACTGCTGGAACACTTCGTCGAGTGGGTCCCGAGCCCACGGCACCGCGAAGCGTTGGAGGCCTGCGCGCACGCCCGGTTCACCACGGAGGACCTACTGCGTACGGCGCTCGGCGGCGACGACACGCATGAGCTGTTCGGCTGGCTGCGTGGGCTGTCGTTCGTCGAGGAGGACCCGTACGGGGTGTTCCCGCACGACGTGGCGCGGGATGTCCTCGACGCGGATCTGCGCTGGCGCGACCGCGCGTCGTACGCCGATCTGCACCGGCGGGTACGTCGGCACCTCGTGGAGCAGGCACGCCGTACCAGGGGACTGGAACAGCACCGGTGGGCTGCCGACATCATCTTCCTGCACCGCAACAACCCGGTGATGCGGAGCTTCTGGGACTGGGAGACCTTTGGTCACGCGTTCCCCGACGAGCTCCGCGACGAGGACCGCGCTCCCATCCTCGCGATGACCGAGCGGTACCAGACGGCCGAGCAGGCCGAGCTGGTGAGGCACTGGATGGATCATCCTGCCGCGAGGTTCATTCCCATCCGGGCCGGAACCGGCGAGCCGATCGGGTACGGCGGGGCGATCGCCCTCGATCAAGCCGGCGAGTCCGACCTCGCCGCCGACCCAGGCGCCGCGGCGATCTGGCAGTACGCGCAGAGGCACGGCCCGCCGAGACCAGGCGAGAGCGTTCATGCGGCCAGGTTCCTCATCGACCGCGATGCCTACCAGATGCCGTCTGCGTCGAACAACGTGATCACCGCGTGGCACATCCAGCACGTCCTCACTACCCCGCGCCTGTCGTGGGACTTCATCGCGTGTTACGAGGACGGAGCCTTCTGGGAGCCCTTCTTCGCCTACATCGACTACCACCGAGCCCATGAGGCGGAGTACGACATCGGCACCCATCACTACGCGGTGTTCGCGCACGACTTCCGGCGGCTGGACCCCGCGGCCTGGCTGGAGCTGATGTCCGACCGCGAGATCGGCGCCCCCGCCGGACCGCCAACCGGCGCCGACCCGGAACTGGTGCTCTCCCAGCCCGACTTCGCCCACTCAGTGCGCGCCGCCCTGCGCTGTCTGCACCGGCCGGACCGGCTCGCCGGCAATCCGCTCCTGCGCTCCAGGCTGATCCGCGACCACGGTGACTCCTCCGCCGAGACACTGCGTGCCGTCGTCCTGGAAGCCGCTGAGTCACTCCGGGTCGACCCCCGTGACGACAGACCCTTCCGGGCGATAGACCGTACTTTCCTACGGCCCGCCGGCACGCAGGAACGGGCCGCCGAGGTGCTCGGCCTACCTTTCACCACCTACCGCCGCCACCTCGCCCGAGGCATCGACCGCATCATCGACCGGTTATGGACCCAAGAAGTACACGGCCCCCAGGGCCCACCACCCCCACCTCGCTGAGCTGACGGCCGGAACACGTACATGGGCGGCAAGTGGCACGTGAAGCCTGCTACTTACGGTTGCGCGCCGCTCGTTCGCGATTCATGCTCGCCCGGGGCCCTAATCTGCTGCATATGGATTGGCAAGCGGAGCTACCAACGCAGCCGGCCGACCGTCGCGGCCGCCTCCGTGCACACGTCGAGCAGTAGCCGCCGGACGTTGCGTGGATTGAGGACTTTGCTCAATCCACGCAACGTACGGCGTTCGTCCTGCTTGGCTGGACGCATGCGTACACCGACAACATCGCCGGCTGAAGCCGCGCGGTTGCGAGTATTTATCGATGACACAGGTGACGAATCGGCAGAAACCCCAAGGTGGTCTACGCGGCCAGTCGGGAGGCGGCCGGCTGGCGTCAAGTTCCAATGCGATGAGACCCATAACCTCAGCCTGTAAGTGCCGCCTAGTGTCCTGAGTCAATAGTTCGGTGTTAGTTGGCAATCTGTGGTGATGCCGAGCCCGAAGGTTGATCCTGTCATGTTGTCCGTCGAGGAGCGGTCGGTGCTGGCCGGGTGGGCTCGGCGGCGGAAAACGTCGCAGGCGTTGGCATTGCGGGCTCGGATCGTGTTGTGCAGCGCGGACGGCGGAACGATCGGCGAGGTCGCTGCGGCTGTCGGGGTGTCGCGGAACATGGTCTCGAAGTGGCGTGCCAGGTTCCTGGTTGATCGGCTGGACGGGTTGTCGGACGAGCCGCGGCCGGGCCGCCAAGAAAAGACCGCGCAGTGCATCACACGTTTGCTTAATCCCGGCGCTTGGAATGGACTCTGGCTGGCTCACTTCTTCTCATAGGACGCGACACCCGAACCGTCCGCGGCGTACAGAGTGAGTGAACGCCCGTCGATCTTGAACCGGGCGGCAAGTTCCAGCGCGCCGCGATTGGGAACGTTGTCACAGGACATGAGAGTTGTCGCAGCGCCGGCGTCCGCTGTGATCGAGCCATTGTCCGCGGCGCGGTATGTTCCGCCTACTCGGTTGCAGCCGTCTGTCCCAGACCATTTGCCGTCCGTGCCGAACGTGATTGCGGCCTTTGTCGAATGAGCTACTGTCAGTTTGGACCGGTCGAATCCGACGATATCGATTGGCCTCCACGCGCCGATGAGAGCACTGGCGAGTCCGCTTGGCGTTGTCGCCGGAGTGGGAGTCGAGGCAACCGTGTCGTTCCCCCCTCCAGTCGTCATGACGGCAATGAGGACTCCGGCAAGTCCTATGCTGACTGAGGCGACGCCGGCCGCGAGCCAGGCTCGGCGACGGCGCACGGGCTGGACCACACGGATTTCGAGATCGTCAGGAACTCGCGCTCGCCGCCCCGCCTCGGCCAGGGTCGCGCGCAACTCACGTTCGACGTCTGTCAGTTTCATCGATGGTTCCCTTCGGCATGGCGAGTTCTGCGCTGCTCTTCAATGCGGCAAGCGCGTGGCTTGCAGTTGCACGTGCGGTTGACTCCTGGATGCCGAGCAGCGCGGCGATCGACGCGTAACCTAGATCCTCGTAGTAACGCAAGACGAGGACCGTCCGCTCCCGAGGCTTGAGGTCAGCCAATGCTCGCCACACCACATCGTGCTGGGCCACGGCCTCTGCCAGGTCCGGTTCCGTGAACGCCGAGTCAGCTATTGCCATCGGCGTTTCGCGTGAAGGTCTTCGTCGAGCAGCCGACAAGTGTGCGTTGACCAGGATCCTTCGCACGTAGGCGTGAGGATCCTCTATCCTGCGCACGCGCCGCCAATGCCGGTAGGCACTCATCAGCGCGTGCTGGGCCAGATCCTCGGCGGCGTGATGATCACCCGACAAGACAAAGCCCAGCCGCACAAGCTGCTGGCCGCGCGCAGCAAAGTACTCGTCGAACTCCAAATCCGACTCCTCGCTATCGGACCTTCATACTCCTCAAACGCTCGGAGCGCCGAAAACGCTGCATCCGGGGTGACACGACGAGCATGCCTCGTCGTCATCAGTGTCGTGAGTCGTTAATTCGCGTGCAGTATGCGGCGAGGGTGTCGAGGATCTGGTCGGCGGTCTTGGTCCAGACGAAGGGTTTGGGGTCGGCGTTCCATTCGTTGATCCAGGTCCGGACGTCGGCTTCGAGTTCGGTGATGCTGCGGTGGGCGGAGCGGCGGAGTTTGCGGTTGGTGAGTTCGGCGAACCAGCGTTCCACCAGGTTCAGCCATGAGCTGCTGGTGGGGGTGAAGTGCAGGTGGAACCGGGGGTGGCGGATCAGCCACTCCTTCACCTTCGGGGTCTTGTGGGTGGCGTAGTTGTCCACCACGAGGTGCAGTTCCAGGTCTTTCGGGACCGCGGCGTCGATCAGCTTGAGGAACCGCAGGAACTCCTGGTGCCGGTGCCGGCGGTAGTGCTGGGCGATCACCGAGCCGCTGCCGATGTCGAAGGCCGCGAACAGGCTGGTGGTGCCGTGCCGGACGTAGTCGTGGGTCATCCGCGCCGGGGTGGTCGGCATGATCGGCAGGATCGGTGCGGTCCTGTCGATCGCTTGCATCTGGGACTTCTCGTCCACCGCCAGCACCAGTGCGTTGTCCGGCGGGCTCAGGTACAACCCGACCACGTCGCGGACCTTGTCGACGAACAACGGATCGGTCGACAGCTTCCAGGTCTCGATCGCGTGCGGCTTCAGCCCGAACGCGCGCCAGATCCTCGACACCGCCGACTGCGACATCCCTGTCGCAGCCGCCATCGACCTCGTCGACCAATGCGTATCACCCTTGGGCGGCTGGGATTCCAGCGTCTTGGTGATCACCTGCTCGACCCGCTCATCACCAATCACCCGAGGCCGGCCCGGCCGCGGCTCGTCCGACAACCCGTCCAGCCGATCAACCAGGAACCTGGCACGCCACTTCGAGACCATGTTCCGCGACACCCCGACAGCCGCAGCGACCTCGCCGATCGTTCCGCCGTCCGCGCTGCACAACACGATCCGAGCCCGCAATGCCAACGCCTGCGACGTTTTCCGCCGCCGAGCCCACCCGGCCAGCACCGACCGCTCCTCGAAGGACAACATGACAGGATCAACCTTCGGGCTCGGCATCACCACAGATTACCAACTAACACCGAACTATTGACTCAGGACACTAGAAGTGCTTGTACTCGACTGGCTCGTCGCCCTTGACAGCGGTGTGGATGGGGAGCGCAGATACCGCCTTCTCCAACGCCCAGTAAATCCAGAAGCCGACGGTGCCCAGGATGGTCGGCGGAAGTACCCATACGGCGGTCGCGGCGGCTGTGAGCCCAGCGCCGTACTGGCGGCCCCACAGCAGAGAAGCGGGAATCGGCGCGATCGCCGCCACGATCACGAGGGACCAGTTCTGCACGAGAGATCCGTATACAAGGGTCGAGATTCCAGCGACTGCGGCCAGCAGCCAGACGATCAGCAGCGGTCGCAATCGCGGGTTGCGCCACCGGGTACCGAATGCTATCGCTGTCCACATCATCCAGCGGCGGACGAATCTCACTCCGAGCGCTTTGAGCATGAAGCGGAAGAACCGATCGGCGTCCGCATCGGAAACACCAAGGATGTTCGTGGGTCCGATCAGCCGGTCGTGGAGAAGAGCGGCGGGCGTGTGGACGTCGTAGGAACTGACGAACCACCGCAATGCCGTAGGCACCGAGGCGAGGTCCGTGAGTGCCGGGTCGCCTAAATCAGCGGGTCGCAGCACGCAGGCTGCGTCGGGGAGGTTCGCCACTCCGCGAGCGCCGGTGTACTTCAGCGACGACCCGAGGATGAATGACTTTCGAGTCACCTGTTCCAGTTGGATGTTGGCTGGCTGACCCGGTTGATCAGGGTCTTCGAAGCAGTTCGCCCAGGGCGGAGGAGGAAGTGGTGGCATGTAGTCAGAGTCATGTGTCGGAGCCTGGCAGGCAAGGGGATGCCGAGGCGATTCGCATCCGGTCGAATCCGATGACCCGTACATATGCGGATGGCTCAGGATTCCGGCAACCGAGACCAACCAATCGATGCGTACTCGCTGGCAGTTAACGGTCTTCGGGTCTCGATGGCATGTGGCCGCCGGACTCGATCGCGGGAAGGTGAACCCAGGAGTGCGCCATTCTTGCGTTCGTTAGCGCGCGAGGGCGCAGCGTTGACCTTGCAGGAGCACGGTGATGCGTTGAGCAGAGCCGCGCATGGGGTTCCACGTCCGCGCCGCCAGACCGCGAATAGCACACGCGCGCCGAGCGCGATATCTACGAGGGTCTCGGACGCGCGTCATTGACACTCCGCCCGGCGCGGGCCACTGTGAAACCAGTGAATCCGCTGCCGACGCGTTCGGCCAGATTTCAAGGGGGAAATTCGATGGAGTCGAAGACTGGACCGATCTTGATTGGCCTGGCCTACTTGGGGCTGGTTGTTTTCATCATGCTGTTCTGCGCTGACCAGACCAGCTCCTTTGATGACTATTCCAAATATTGGGGCCTGTTCGGGACACTCATCGGTGTGACCACGGGCGCCATTCCCACCTTCTTCTTCAAAGCCCAGGCTGATCAAGCGGGCAAGAAAGCAGACGCGGCGACGGAGCGAGCCAACAAAGAATCCTCGAAGGCTCAACTATTCGCCGGTGCAGTTGAACCTCATGTCACCGCGCAAATCAAGGCTGACAATCCGACCCTGTTCATGTAGTCGGCCAGTCTGCCTGCGGTGCGGGCTGGGACGAGTTGTGAGTGATCGTCGACGGACTCACGGTGGAAGTCGCACGGTGGTAGCGCGTTAAACGGAACTGTTCGTTGAGCATGATGTCGGGTTGCAACGTCCTACATGGGCATGCTGACCGGACGACGTACAACCTTGCCGACGGGGAAAGGAGTCCGCTGCGGTTGCCGGTCGCCCGCAGGCGCGCTGATCCGCGACGTTGCGGGCGGGCGCGAGTAGACCGGTGGTGGGAAGCCCGTTGGACGTGGCTGCGCCGACAGGTCGGTGGCGGCACAGGTGGAGCGGCCTTGTCTTCAGTTCTTGCGCCGCCGCAATCGTGGCGTTGGGCCGCAGCTGCGTCCGGGATGGGTTGCCTGAGTTCCCGCTCGTGCCGATCAGCAGCATCGAGGTCGCCACCGTCGTGGACTTGTGGCTGGCGCCGTTCGGGGGAGCCGCCGGCGAGTTCTCGGTGAGTTGGATGTTTATCGGTATACGAGTGGCGTCAGAATTGGGTCGTGACCGCAATCATCCGCCTCGTGCGCGGCTTGGCGAGCCGTGTGTCGGCGGACTGCCATGGGCTCAGCTCGCACCTGCACGAGGTTCATGCGGACTCTCAGGACCCCATCGCCTTGCGCCGTTTCCGGCGATGGTCGCGTGCCCTGAGGATCTGAGCACCTCAGCGAACACTGACAGCCACCATCCGTGGGTTGCCTGGAGGTGGTGGCTGTGCGCGCTGACCACCAGCCGATCTGGTGATCCGTCCGCCTCCCTGGTAGCTGTGATGCCAGCCCGGGAAGCCGTCTCAACACCATGAAGAAAGGACAGACTGATGCTCGATCCCGTCGTCGGCAAAGGTCAGCTGACCGAGACTGACCGCTTCATCTTCGAGTCATGGGGTTACTTCATGATTCCCAACGTCTTGACAAAGGATGAGGCCGCCGAGGCTTACGATGTTTCGCGGCGTCTGCACCAGAACCGCGACCGCGCGTTCGGGCAGATCGGCCGGAGCTACGAGAGCGAGCCGGTTCTCGAGCGGCTGATGGATCATCCTGACGTCCTTCCGAAAGTGCAGGGTCTGCTCGGCGACCGATTCGTGCTGCAAGCAGGCTGGAACACCATGCAGCCGGCGCACGCGGGGAACGGCCGTTGGCACCAGGACGGATCGGCCGCCTTCGACTTCAAGGACCTGGGCTACCCGGTTCCGTTGCTTCAGCTCCGCGTGTCGTATCTGCTCACCGATCAGACTGTGCCCGGCATGGGCAACATGGAGCTGATTCCCGGCAGCCACCGCTCGCGGGTCGGTCTACCCGATGCAATCCGTGAGCCCAACGACGACATCGCGATCGGCCATGTCGTGTGCGCCGAGGCCGGGGCTGCTCTGGTGTTCCACAATGGCGTCTGGCATCGAACCTTCCGCCACGATGGCGATTACGACCGTTTCACAACGCACTACGTCTACAGCCCACCGTGGGTCCGCCCGGCCGACCGTTTCGGCAACGACCCTGAGTTCCTTGAGCGGACCACACCGCTGAGGCGCGCGCTGCTGGGGGAGTTCGCGAGGCCGGACGCCCCGTTCGGCGCGAACTACGATCCGCTGCCGATCTGACGTACGGACTCGCTTTCCCGCGACACCGGCCTTGCATTGAGTTGGGAGGCCGGTGCCGCGTTGGTGGTGGTGAAATTTGTTCGCCCTTGGCGCGTCAAATGAGTCTCCAAGCGGGGCATCGTGAAATCTCTTCACACCATTCGTTCTGTCGACATCCGTCTACCTATTCATGTCAGGTGCTCGAACTCGCCGCCGACTCTGCGCCGACCCCGGCAAGGCGCGGTTGACGTGCCACGACGAAGGCGCCGTCGTCGCCGCCAAGCTGTACAACCCGAACGCGACGCTCCAGCACTACATGGTCGGGATCACGGCGGGCGATGTGCAGGACACGTACGTCGTCTCGCCGGCCGCGCGTGGGACTGAGCTCGTCGAGTTCGGTGGTCTGCCCAACGGTACGTACTTGCTCCAGGCTCAGAACGCCGACGGGGAGTTCGTCGCCGAAATCCGGGGGCGTGTGCAGTGCGACGTCACGCCGCCAACTGGAGCACCAACCGGCACGCCAACGGGTACGCCGACCGCACCGCCGTCGCAGACGCCGACGACCGGTACGTCGTCCCGGACGACGCCGGTGGCCGTGCCAACCGCAGTGGAGGCTGGTCTTGCTGGACCGGTCGCGCAGGATGACTCCGACCAAACCCGGACGATCATCGGCGCCGGCCTGCTGGTTGCCCTCGGCATCATGACCGGCCCGGCCGTGCTCCTGGTACGGCGTCGCCGCGGACTGCACCAGCTCTGACCGGGAACGATAGTCTCGATCCGCTCAGCAGATGGAGGTTCGGGCATGGAGTTGCGCCAGCTACGACATTTCGTCGCACTCGCGGAGGAGCGCAGCGTGACCGCCGCGGCTCGTCGCGAGCTGATCGTGCAATCCGGACTGTCGAACTCCCTGCAGTCCCTGGAACGCGAGCTGGGCAGCGAGCTGTACCTCCGCGGTACCCGGCCGGTGCGGCTCACCGCCACCGGAGAGGCCCTGTTGGCGCCGGCGCGCGAGGCGTTGCGCGCCGCTGAGACTGCACGTCGCGCGGTGCAGGAGACCCGGGATGTGCTCGTGGGACGGCTCCGCCTCGGCATCGCCCTCTCCGCGCAGTACCTCGTACCGTTCGCGGGCTACCTCGGCGCGTTCCTGCGCGACCACCCCGGCGTCGACGTCCGGATGCGCGGTACCGCCGCGCTGGCCATGCTCGACATGGTGGAGAACGGCGAGCTCGATTGCGCCATCGGACCGGCTCTGGAGCAACGCGGTCGGCTGCGCCTTACCTCGCTGGCCAGCGAGCCGCTCGCGCTGACCTGTCGAAGCGATCACGAACTTGCCGGCCGTGACCGTGTGACGGTCGCCGACCTCGCGGGCGAGCGCTTCGTCGACGTACCCCCGGGCTGGACCGCGCGGCTGCTGTGCGATGCCCTGTTCGCGGGAGCCGGACTGACCCGGCGGATCGTCGCGGAGGTCGGCGACTGGGAGGTCCTGCTGGAGATGATCGCCGCCGGCGCCGGCATCGGATTCACCCCGGTGGGACTCCAGTACAAGGTCCTGACCGATCCCGACAGCCCGCTGCGTCACCTTCGAGTGGACGGCGCCCAGATGGAACGCCACCTCTACCTGATCCTGCCGCCACGCGCCGAGACCAGTCCGGCGGCCGCCGCGTTCGCGGCCGGCATGTTGGCCCAGCACCGCGCCGGCTGAGGGCTCCAGCCTCGGGATCTCCAGGAGAGATGGAATGCATCTCATCCGGGCCGACGAAGTCTGGCATCGGCCTTCGCGAGCAGGAGGTTCTCAACGAGTGGAAGCACCATTCGCTCGCGAGAGGTTGGAAATGAGTACAGCAACACAATCGTCCCGAGTCGCGGTTGCGAGTGCCGGGCGGCATCTGGCCGGTTTCTGGTTCGTGGCTGCCGCGTTCCTGACGTTGATGGCCTTCGGTACGGTCCCCACACCGCTGTGGCCGATCTACCAGGTCCGGGATCACTTCGGCGCGACGACGGTGACGGTCGCCTTTGCGGCGCTGGTCGTCGGCACCGGCGCCAGTTTCCGGCTGCTCGGCCACCTGTCCGATCGGTTGGGCCGCCGCCGGGTGATCGTCCCTGGACTGTTCGTCGCGATTCTCGCCGATGCGGTGCTGGCCTTCTGGCCGGACCTGCCCGGCCTGATCGTCGGCCGGGTGCTGACTGGTGTGGCTATCGGTCTGATGGCGTCGACCGCGACTGTCTATCTCAGCGATCTGTACCACCACGCTCGGCCCGGACGGCACGGATCACCCGTTCCCGCACTGGTCGCGACCGCTGTCAATCTCGGTGGTCTCGCCCTCGGCCCGCTGGCAGCCGGAGCACTGGCCCAATGGGCACCTTCGCCCTTGCGTACGCCGTACCTCATCTTCGGAGCGTTGATGGCGGGCCTCCTCGTGCTGGTGCTGGCCAGCCCCGAGACCATCGACACCGAGGCGACGGATCAGGACCGGCCGTTGCGCTTCGCCCTGCGTCCAGGTCAGCGCGCAGCCTTCGGAGCAGCATCCGCGGTCGGGTTCTTCGCGTTCGCGGTGATGGGGTTGTTCTCCTCGCTCGGCGCCATCATCGTGCGTGGCGAGTTGGGCATCACGTCGTACTTCGTCACTGGCCTTGCGCCGTTCGCTGCCTTCGCCGCGTCGGCCGTCGCGCAGCTCGCGCTCGGTAAGGTCGCCCAGTCGACGGTGCTCGTGATCGGTGGGCTGCTGTTCCCGATCGGGCTGGCGCTGACCGCGGTGTCGCTCTACCAGCCGACGCTCTGGCTGGCGCTGACGTCTGCGGCTCTTGCCGGCGGGGGCGCGGGGCTCCTCATCAAGAGCGGGGTTACTGAGGCCGCGATCGCCGCCGTACCGGCTTCGCGGGCCGGCGTCCTCGCCATGTTCTTCATTATCGCGTACGTCGGCATGGGGCTGCCGTCGATCGCGTTCAGCCTGGTCATCCAGCATGTCGCGCTCCGGCCGTCGATGATCGGCTTCGCCGGCGTGCTGTCGATCGGCGCATTCATCGCCATCGTCATCGCGCGCCGATCAGCCGCCATCGCACCCTCCGCCCAACCGGCCGACCGGAGCTGATAGCCGGCGGCCCTCCAGGTGCAGTGATCCGTCGCGATGCTCGGGCGGGGTCGACCTGTCGCCCAAGGCGATGTCGTGGAAGCGGCAGGCGAGGATCTCGCCGCGGTGAGCCGAGGCCCAAATCCGTTGTCACCGGTGACATATCACATTACACTTCACGGGTAGTTCCAAGCCGTGCGGTGCCGGAATGGCGATCGACAGGTCGACTTCACGCCGCACCACAGGTCCAACGGAAGCCATGGCCAAGACCGCCTGAGTTGCACCAGGAGGACGTCATCTACAGCGTTGAGGACTACGCCCGGGCGGAATCATTCCTTCCCTGGCAGATGGAGACTCGGGTCCCCGGAGAGGTCACCGAGATCGCATGGCTGCCGGGCTCACCCCGGTATCGGTTCAAGCTGAGTACGCAGGAGGGCTGGCGTTACCGCATCGCCGATGCGTCGGCCGGCACCGAACACCAGGATGCGTTCGACCATGAAGGCCTGGCTGCTGCGCTGGCCGACGCAACCGACGAGAAGGTTGACCCCAGTCGTCTCAAGCCGACGCGGATCGACTACCGGGGCGCCGATGATCTCGAGTTCGATTTCAACGATGCCCGGTGGCGCTGGGACGGCAGCGAGCTACGGCAGTTCAGTGAGGAAGATCAATTCGGGGTACGTTCCCCGGACGGCACCAAGATCGCTTTCAATCGTGATCACGACTTGTGGGTCCGCGAGGTGGCGACAGGCATCGAGCGCCGTCTGACCTGTGGCGGCAAGGAAGGGTCGTTCTACGGCGCAGTTCTGCCGTCCCCGCTGCGCGCCGCCGGACTGCCCGGGGCCGGACAGCCGTGGAAGGACACCAAAGTCCTTTGGTCGCCCGACAGCAGCCGACTCCTGACCCATCGGGTCGACACCGCGGGTGCCGGGACCATCACCATGAGCCTGTCGACGCCGCGGTCTGGCAGCATTCGACCGGAGGCGGTGGAGTACTTCTATCCCTTGCCGGGCGATGATCCGCTGCCGACGGCGACTTTGGTCATCATCGACCTCGCATCCGACGACAGTACGCCGGTTGAGATAGCACCGCTGGAGCTCTACTACTACGGCAGCCCGATCCCCGGTCCCGACAGTAGTTCGCGCAACATGTGGTGGCGACAGGACGGGTCATCGCTTTACCTGTTGCGGCTGTTCCGCGGCGATCGGCATGCGACCTTGTATGAGATCGGTGCCGACGGTTCAAGTCGTGTCATCGTGGACGAGGAGGCGGAGACGCCGGTCGACTCCAACCTGTCGACGTCGGGTCCGGTGAACCACCGGACCATTGAAGATCAGGATCTGACGCTCTGGTATTCGCAGCGTGACGGCTGGGGCCATCTGTACACGTACCGCACCTCAACCGGGACGCTGCTCAATCAACTGACCTCGGGCGAGTGGGCGGTCGCGGATGTACTGCACGTCGGCGACGGGTACGTCTACTTCACGGCAGTGGGCAAAGACGTGAGTGAGGATCCGTACCTCCGTCGGCTGTATCGGGTACGGCTGGACGGTTCGTCGGCTGAACCGGAGTTGCTGACCCCGCAGGATGGCAGCCACGAGGTCAGCTTCGCGCCGGACGGTGGCTACTTCATCAGCACGTGGTCGAAGATCGACAAGGCCCCGGTGGCGGAGCTGCTCCGTTCCTCGGGGGAGAGCGTCGGCGTCATCGCTGAAGTGGACCTTTCTGCGCTGACCGAGTCCGGTTGGCAGTTCCCGGAACGCTTCTCGGCTCCCTCCCGGGACGGCAGGACCCGGGTGTACGGCGTGATCGTCCGACCGACCAACTTCGACCCGGACAAGAGTTATCCGGTGATCGATTCGATCTACGGCGGGCCGCAGATGAACCAGGCTCCGGTCGGTCTGACCGAAGCGGCGCGGATCTGGGCGGCACAGGCGATCGCTGAACTCGGGTTCGTCGTCGTACTGATCGACGGGCTGGGCATGCCGTACCGGTCGAAGGAATTCCGTGACGTCTCCTATCGCAATCTCGGCGATGCCGGCCTGCCGGATCACATCAGCGCGATGCGGGACCTGAAGGTCCGGTACCCGAATCTTGATCTCGATCGGGTCGGCATCTTCGGGCACTCGGCTGGTGGGTACGCGTCGACGCGCGCGATCCTGGCACATCCGGAGTTCTACAAGGTCTGTGTGTCGGGTGCCGGCAACCATGATCATCGGACCGACAAGGCGTGGTGGATCGAGCGCTACCAGGGCTGGCCTGTCGGTGATCATTACATCGACCAGGCCAACCGGACGCTCGCCGGCAGGTTGCAGGGCAAGTTGCTGTTGATTCACGGTGAGGCCGATGAGAACGTGCCGGTCGCCTCGACGCTCTCGCTGGCCGACGCGTTGATCGCCGCGGACAAGGACTTCGACCTGCTGATCCTGCCGAACCGGTCGCACGCCTGTGGTTCAGAGCCGTACGTGATCAGGCGACGGTGGGACTACTTCGTCCGGCACCTGGCCGGGCAGGAGCCACCGAACTACAGCATCCGTAAGTCCTGAGAGCGGAGCCGGCGGCGCTGGGTGACTGGTCCAGTTCGCAAGCCGAGTAATTCAGCTGCCGCTGGTGGTTGACCGGTGTTCGGAAGTGAAGGCAGACAGCGATGCCCTATGGGAGTTGCCTAAGTGGTTAAATACTTGGCTCGCCGCATCGGCGGTTGGTTGCTGATGGTTATCGTGGCAACCAACATCACCTACTTCTTGGCCAATGCGTTTCTTGATCCGCGCACACTGTTCGTCGGTCGGCGGCCACCGCTGACGGAGAAGCAAGTCGACACTTTGCTGCAGGCGAACAACCTGAATAGTCATGAGAGCATCTTCCTCCGGTGGTGGACGTGGGCGAAGGACATCGTTCTGCACTGGGACTGGGGAAACAGCCCTACTGGCGATCCGGTGAACGGTGAAATCGCCTTCCGTATCGGGGTGAGCGCCGAGTTGCTGCTGGGTGCCTTCGTGCTCTACACGATCATCGGCATCAGCCTGGGAATCTACAGCGCATCCCGGCAGTACAAGGTGCCGGACCGCATCGTCCAGGCGACCTCGATCATCACCTTGAACATCCCGGTCGTGGTGATGTCGCTGGCGACCGTGCTGGCCGCAATCTGGGTCAACCAGAAGGTCGGCCTCCGAATGTTCTACGTGACTGGGTCGTCGTCGGCTGATGCCCACGGGTTCGGCAAGCTCATCGACCTGCTACAACATTTGACGCTGCCGACGATCTCACTGGTGATCATCAGTTACGCAGGTACCCAGATGCTGCAACGATCGTTGCTGTTGGACACCATATCCGCCGACTATGTGCGAATGGCACGTGCCAAGGGGTTGACCAAGGCGCAAGCAATCCGCAAGCACGCGTTACGGACATCGTTGATTCCGGTCGCCACCCAAGTGGCCTTCTCGATTCCTGGACTGTTCACCGGCGCGGTGTTGACCGAGACGATCTTCAACTGGCAGGGCATGGGCCAGTACTTCATCGACACGCTGAACAAGATGAACATCAACGGAGTGGTCGCGGTCGCGGCCTTCGGCGCCCTGATGACGGCGATCGGCGCGGTCCTCGCCGATATCGCCGTGGTCGTCCTGGATCCGAGAGTGCGGGTGCATTGAGATGAGCGTCAATGACGTCCGGGACCAGCTGGCAGCGGGTGCGCTGGAGCGAGAGGACTCGACCGGCGCGACGGCGACGAGTACACGGAAGCGGTTGTCGCGAAAACAGCTCTATACCCGCCGGTTTCTGCGGAACCGTCCGGCGGTAGCGGGCCTGATCATCTTCGCCGGGATCGTCCTGTTTTCGATCTTTGGAGGACTGGCTGCCAAGCACAGCTATTTGGAGACCGATTTCCTGAATCTCACGGCGGCGCCATCCGCCGATCATTGGTTCGGCACGAATAATGCTGGAAACGATTTGTATGCAGAAACGGTGCACGGTCTGCAGCGCTCGTTGATCATCGCGCTGATCGTCTCGACCGGTACGACTGTGATCTCTGCGGTCGTCGGGGCCGCGGCAGCGTACTTCGGGGGCTCTCTCGAGCGTGCGGTGCTGGGCGTCATCCACTTCCTCATGGTTGTTCCGACCTTCTTGATCCTGGCTCTTTTCTCGAACCGTTCCGGTGGCAGCTGGATCGTGATCGCCGTCATCATGCTATTGGTCAATTGGTTCTGGCCTGCCCGCGTCGTCTGGACACTGTCATTGTCTATTCGCGAACGCGATTATGTCAGCGCGTCGCGCTACATGGGGGTGTCTGGATTGCGCATCGTCGTTCGGCACATAATCCCAAACATCGGCTCGCTGCTCATTATTCAATTCACTCTGGGAGTTGTTGGCGCGGTGCTGTCGGAGACCGGACTGTCGTTCATCGGATTCGGTGTCAAGCCGCCCGATGTCTCGCTGGGGGCCCTGATCGGCGGCGGCGCGGACACGGTGTCGAGTGCGCCCTGGCTGTTCTACTTCCCAGCAGCCGCTCTGACCCTGTTGACGGTGTCGATGGCCTTGGTCTCTGACGGCCTGCGGGATGCCTTCGATCCCACCTCCGCGGCGGGGGGTCGCGCATGACCGTGACGAAGATTGTCGACCTGCCGCAGTCCAGTCAGTCCGATGCGCTGCTCGCGGTTCGGGACCTGCGGGTGAGTTTCCCGTCCGAAGCCGGCCGGGTGGACGCCGTTGCCGGAGTCTCGTTCGACCTGCAACCCGGTCGGACGCTGGGCATCGTCGGCGAGTCCGGTTCGGGTAAGTCGGTGACCTCGCTGGCGATCATGGGGCTGCTGGACGATGCCGCTTCGGTGCACGGATCGATCAAGCTCGGCGGCCGGGAACTGCTCGGGCTGGACGACCGCGCCATGTCGAGGATCCGTGGCAAGGACATCTCGATGGTCTTCCAGGATCCGCTGTCCACCTTGACCCCGGTATTCACCATTGGTGACCAGCTGGTCGAGGCTCTGACGATCCACGGCACCATGGGGAGACGTCAGGCGGCCGAACGGGCCGTCGAGCTGCTTCGGCTGGTCGGGATCCCGCAACCGGAGAGCCGGTTGAAGTCCTTCCCCCACGAGTTCTCCGGCGGCATGCGGCAGCGGGTCGTGATCGCGATCGCGATCGCGAACAACCCGCAGGTGATCATCGCCGACGAGCCGACGACGGCTCTTGACGTCACCATTCAGGCCCAGATCCTGCAGGTGCTGAAGCGCGCCCAGGACGAGACGGGTGCTGCGGTGATCATGATCACGCACGACATGGGCGTGGTGGCCAGCGTCGCGGATGACGTCGTCGTGATGTACGCCGGCCGACCGGTCGAGCATGCCTCGGTCTATGAGGTCTTCGCCAAGCCGAGGATGCCCTACACGATCGGGCTGCTGGCCGCGATTCCGCGAGCCGATCGTCGTGACGCGCAGTCTCTGGTGCCGATTCAAGGTAACCCTCCAATCCTGATCAACCTGCCCGACCAGTGCCAGTTCGCAGACCGCTGTCCGATCGCGATTGATGCCTGCCGAGACGAGGTTCCCCACCTCGAGGCGGTCCTGAACGGCTCGAACGACGACAGCGGCCTCGGGCATGATCGCGACTCCGAGCACCAGGTTGCCTGTGTCCGTGCCGCTGAGATCGGAGCCGGTGGCACGATCAAGGGCCGGCCGATCTTCCCGGTCCCGGAGATCGCCGCAAGTGATCTCGCACAGGTTCCCCGTGGTGAGCGGAAGCCGGTGCTGGCTGTTGACAACCTGGTGAAAGAGTTCCCGCTGTTGAAGGGCGCAGTTCTCAAGCGACGCATCGGGACGGTCTATGCGGTCAACGGCATCTCCTTCGACATTCGCGAAGGGGAGACGATGGCGATCGTCGGGGAGTCTGGCTGTGGCAAGACGACCACCCTGCTGGAGATCATGGAGTTGGCACCCCAGCACGGGAGCGACATCCAGATCGACGGTCGCAGCGTAACGGGCCTGAACAAGCGTGAGATCAGGACTGTCCGCCGCGACCTGCAGATCGTCTTCCAGGATCCAATGGGTTCACTCAATCCGCGCTCGACCGTATTCGACCTGATCGCGGAGCCGATGCGGGCATTCCGCTACTCCTCCGGCGAGGTCGAGAAGCGTGTCGAGGAACTGATGGATCTGGTCGGCCTCAATCCGGAGCACAGCGACCGGTTTCCGGCCGCGTTCTCCGGCGGGCAGCGGCAGCGGATCGGCATCGCGCGAGCTCTGGCGACCAATCCGAAGCTGATCGTGCTGGACGAACCGGTATCGGCCCTGGACGTCTCCATTCAAGCCGGGGTCATCAACCTTCTGGAAGAGCTGAAGGCAAAGCTCGGCATCTCGTTCCTGTTCGTGGCGCACGATCTGTCGGTGGTCCGGCACATCGCCGACCGGATCGGTGTGATGTATCTGGGCAAGTTCGTCGAGTACGGCGAGGTTGACGCAGTCTTCGAGGATCCACAGCACCCGTACACGGCGGCGCTGCTGTCGGCGATCCCACTGCCAGACCCGGTGAAGGAACGTACCCGGGAACGGATCCTGCTGACCGGTGACCTGCCGAGCCCGATCGACAATTCCCCGGGGTGCCGGTTCGTCAGCCGCTGCCAGCTCCACCAAAGTCTCGAACCGGATCGTCAGGCGCGCTGTCGGGACGAGACACCTGCACTCACTGGTGTTGACGGTGCGCATGTCAATGCGTGCCACTGGCGGTGACGAGTGTCTTTGTGCTGTCACGCCGGTGCTGGGATTCACGACCGAAAGAGGAGCCGGGTGGTCACCCGTAGACCCCGGCTCACCGGAAGGAAGGAGACAAGAGATGGGACTTCGTAATGGGGTCTTCGGCGTGGCAGCCGGTGCGCTGGCTGTTGTGCTGACGATGTCGGCGTGCGCGGCCAGCAAAGGCAACGGCGCCGGCAACGGCGATGACGAGACGAAGAAGCTTGCCAACACGTTCAGCGTGGACTGGAATCCGCAGCCGCGGGACAAGATCAAAGATGGTGGCACCGTGACGATCCCAGTCACGGAGATTCCCTCCCAGGAGAACACGATGGCTGTCGGTACGACGACAGCGAGCGCGGCGATCTGGAACTGGTACAACCCGCAATTGACGTTCTTGACGCCGGAGGGCAAATGGTCGTACAACAAGGACTATCTGTCCGACGTCAGCCGCTCGGAAAAGGGCGGCAACACGGTCGTCACGTACACCCTCAATCCCAAGGCCGTCTGGAATGACGGCACTCCGATGACGTGGAAGAGTTTCGAGCTGACCTGGAAGTCCTGCAACGGCTCGGATTCGAAATACCAGACGACCAGCGACTGCTCGAACGTCACATCGGTGAAGCAGGGCCTGAATGACCGGCAGGCCGTGGTCACCTATGACGGCCCGTACGCCTGGTGGCAGAGCGGGTTCGGGGCGATTCTGAATCCGCACGTCACCAACTCCGACATCTTCAACAATGCCTACCAGAACAAGTTGCAGGACGACTGGGGTGCCGGGCCGTACACGGTGGCCAGTGCGAACTTCAAGGCCGGCCGGATCGTGTTCAAGCGCAACCCGAGGTGGTGGGGCAACAAGGGCAAGTTGGATCAGGTCGTCTATCAGCAGATGGAGGAGACCGCCGAGATCAACGCGTTCAAGAACGGCGAGGTTGATCTGGCGACGACGGCTACCAAAGACCGGCTGACCCAGGTCCAGGGCATGTCGGATGTCACCGTCCACCGGTCGACGTCGAACGGCATCAGCCTGCTGATTCTCAACGCTTCTCGTCCTCAGTTGAAGGATGTCAATGTGCGGAAGGCGATCTTGGAAGGGATTGACCGCACGACCTTGGCCAAGATCCAGTACAACGGACTCGGGTACACCGGCGCGGTCGGCGGATCGTTGATCTTGCTGCCCTTCCAGAACGGCTATTCCGATTCGGCCGGCAACGCCGGCTACAAGTACAGCGCCGATGAGGCGAACAAACTGCTCGATGCGGCCGGCTGGAAGACGGGTGCCGACGGCGTCCGCGAAAAGGACGGACAGAAGCTCACGATCCAGTTCCCGTTGTCCGGAGACGATCCGAGCACCGTCGCCCAGGGCAAGGCGATCATCTCCATGGAGAAGGAGATCGGCGTCCAGGTCAACATCAAGCAGATTGCCAGCGCGGACTTCATCAAGACGCTCACGGGCCACGACTGGGATGCATTCATGTCCGGCTTCTCCATGAGCGACCCGTACGGAGCAAACTACATCTGCTACTTCTACTGCTCGCCGGCCGCCGGCCAGGCAGCGGCCGGCAACAACAGTGCCGCCGGCACCAAGGGACTGGACACGCAGATGCGGGCACTGGCCAAGATCCCGGACCCGGACAAGCAGACCCAGGCGGCGATGAAACTCGAGTCCGATTGGTACAAGCAGACCTGGGGTGAGCTCCCGACCGTCAACGGCCCCGCGGTGGTCACGACCAAGAAGGGATTGGCCAACCTCGCACCGGTTCCGTTCTTCGGGCTGGCCGCCTACGGCTCGGTTCCGGTGGAGGACTTCGGCTGGGAGAAGTGATCCTGTTTCAGGTGTCCATGAGCATCACGTGCACGATCAATCGAAGGAATCCCCTTGTTCACAACGCGTCCTGAGCTGGTCGGCGATATTGGGATGGTGGCCAGTACGCACTGGCTGGCCTCTCAGACCGGGATGTCCGTGCTGGAGCGCGGTGGCAATGCCGCCGACGCGGCAGTGGCTGCCGGGTTCGTGTTGCAGGTGGTCGAGCCGCACCTGAACGGGCCGGGTGGCGACGTGCCGATCCTGTTGTGGTCCGAAGTCGATCAGAAGGTGTCTGTCGTCTGCGGACAGGGCGTCGCTCCGGAGGCCGCTACGGGCGAACGGCTACGCGATCTCGGGCTGGACATCATGCCCGGGACCGGTCACCTGCCCACTGTCGTACCGGGCGCGTTCGGTGCCTGGATGACGTTGTTGCAGCAGTGGGGCACCTGGTCGGTACGCGATGTGCTCGAACCAGCCATCCACTACGCGCGCGACGGCCACCCGCTGCTGCGACGGGTGAGCGACGCGATCGGCACCGTCGAGCAGCTGTTCACCGAGCACTGGCCGACGTCGGCGGAGACCTGGTTGCCCGGAGGCTCGGTCCCGACGGCCAATTCACGCTTCAAGCGGCCGGCGCTCGCGGCCACGTACGAACGGATCATCGCCGAATCGGCTGCCGCGGGCGGCACCCGGAACCAGCAGATCGATGCCGCGAAGAACGCCTGGTACAGAGGTTTCGTTGCCGAGGCCATCGAACGCTACTGCACCAGGATCCCGGTGATGGACACCACCGGCGAGGCACATGTCGGTCTGATGACCGCAGATGATCTTGCCCGGTGGGATGCCGCGGTCGAGGAACCGGTGACGTTCGACTACCACAACTACACGGTGTGCAAGACCGGACCGTGGGGTCAGGGCCCGGTGTTCCTTCAACAGCTGGCGCTGTTGCAGGGATTTGAGCTCGAGTCGATGAAGCCGGGCAGTGCGGACTGGGTGCACACCATCATCGAGGCGGGAAAGCTTGCGTACGCCGACCGCGAGGCCTGGTACGGAGACCCTGCCTTCGTCGAAGTACCACTGGCCGACCTGCTGAGCCCCGGATACAACGACGACCGCCGGAAGTTGATCAGCGACGAGGCGTCGTTCAGCCTTCGTCCGGGCAACCCTGGTGGGCGTCGGCCGCTGATGCCTGCCTACCCGGACTCGCCGCAGATCGACGCCGCGGGTGCCGGTGAGCCGACGATCAGCGCTGCCGGAGAGGTACGTGGTGACACCTGCCATCTGGACGTCGTAGACAGCTCCGGGATGATGATCGCCGCGACCCCGAGTGGTGGCTGGTTCCAGGCGTCGCCGACGGTCCCGGACCTGGGTTTCTGCTTGAGCACCCGCGGCCAGATGTTCTGGGTCGAGCAGGGCCTGCCGAATTCGATCGCACCGGGGAAGCGTCCGCGGACGACCTTGACGCCGTCGCTCGCCCTTCGGGATGGCAAGCCCTGGCTCGCGTTCGGTACGCCCGGTGGTGATTTCCAGGATCAGTGGACGCTGCACTTCTTCCTCAACGTCGTGCACGGAGGACTGAATCTGCAGGAGGCGATCGATCAGCCGGAGTTCCACTCGATCCATATGCCGAATTCGTTCTATCCCCGGGACACGCACCTGGGTCAGTTGCTGATCGAAGGCAGGTTCGATCCGGCCGTGATCAAGGAGCTGGAGCGTCGTGGGCACGGCGTGACGGTCCGCGGCGACTGGGCCATGGGGTACGTCAGCGCGGTGGCGCGGGAGGGTGACTGGCTCAAGGCCGCCGCGAACCCGCGCGGCATGCAGGGGTACGCGGTCGGACGCTAGCGATCAAGGAGCACATCAGTGACGATCACGTCAACCAATGATGCCGGGACATGGCGAGGGCCGGCGGTGGCCGCAACGGGCCGATACGGCCGCGGACTCGGTCGGCAACACGTCACGCTCGGGGACGGACTGCTCAGTGACTGGCAGCTGCGCAATGCCGAGGTAACAGTCCCGCACACGCTGGAGCAACTCAGTAGGGCGGGAAACCTGCACAACTTCCGGCGGTTGACCGGCGAGGCCGATGGGCCGTACCGCGGTCGCTATGCGTTCCTGGATACCGATATCTACAAGACACTCGAAGGGCTGGCCTATCTGGCCGATGACCAGCGACAGCCGGGTGTCCAGGAGTTCATCACCGAATCCATCCGGCTGATCGGCGCAGTGCAGGCGCAGGACGGATACATCGGAACCTTCTACCAGGCGACCGACCGGACCAAGGAACCCTGGTCCGACCTGACCTGGGGACACGAGTTGTACAACCTCGGTCATCTCATCCAGGCTGCCGTCGCTGTGCGGCGCCAGTCCGGGGATGACACGCTGCTGCAGGTCGCAGTACGGTTCGCCGACCTGGTCTGGCAGCGCTATGGCGAGGACGGGGAGCCCAGGTACTGCGGGCATCCCGAGATCGAGATGGCGCTTGTCGAGCTCTTCCGCGAGACCGGCGACGAACGCTGGCTACGTCAGGCGGAGCTCTTCGTCGAGCGTCGTGGCAGCGGCGGGCTGGTGCATTCGATCTTTCCCGCGGCGTACTTCGCGGACCACGTACCGCTGCGCGAGATGGAGTCGGTGACCGGTCACGCGGTTCGGATGATGTATCTGGCGGCGGGCGCGACCGATGTCGCCCTCGAGCGGGGTGACGCCGGCATGCTGGCCGAACTCGAACGGCTCTTCGACGACATGGTTGCCGGCAAGCTCTATCTCACCGGTGGGCTGGGGTCCCGGCACACCGACGAGGCGATCGGTGATCGTTTCGAGCTGCCGAGCGATCGGGCGTACGCCGAGACCTGCGCGGCCATCGGTGCCATGCAGTGGGCCTGGCGGCTGTTCCTGGCCACCGGGCGGTCGGACGTTCTGGACGTCTTCGAACGTGTGCTCTACAACGCTTACGCAGTCGGGATCTCCGCAGACGGCGCCGCCTTCTTCTACGACAATCCACTGCAACGACGCCCTGATCACTCCCAGCGCAGTGGCGCCGAGTCCGGCGGCGAACTACTCCGTCGCAGTTGGTTCGGCTGCCCCTGCTGCCCGCCCAACATGATCCGCTGGATGGCCGAACTCCAAGATCATCTCGCCCTGGCCGATGATCATTCGCTGACCCTGGCGGTGCTGGCCTCGGCGACCATATCTTCGCCCGCACTGGACGTCACGGTGCAGACGGCCTATCCCTGGGACGGAACCGTGACGGTCACCGTCGATCGTGCCGGCGACGGTCCTGCACTGGTCAGGGTCCGGGTTCCGGCCTGGAGTGGCGCCGTCAAGATCACGCTGAACGGCGTCGAGCAGTCCACCCCGATAGTCGACGGCTGGCTTGTCGTGAACCGCACTTGGCTGGCCGGCGACGCGCTGCAACTGATCATGCAGCTGCCGGTCCGGATCATGGAACCGCATCCGCACCTGGACGCGGTCCGGGGCACGGTCGCCGTGACCTGCGGACCGCTGGTCTACTGCCTCGAGCAGTGCGACGTCGGGGTCGGAGTCGATGACGTCGTCCTCGACCCGGCCGCAGTCCCCGGTGATCAACATCCTCAGGTCAATGGGCAGCCAGAGGACCCGGTCGATGCCGGGATCGCCGTTCCGGTGACGTCCGCGCCGACGGCCCGACGGGAGCTGTACACCGAGTTCCGGATGGCTGTCGAGAGCCCCGTCACCGATCCGCCGACGGCCCGGACTCGGGCGATCTTCACGCCCTACTTCCTGTGGGGCAACCGGGGCGCACACCCGATGCGGGTCTGGCTCCGCCTCTCCTGACCTGCCAACCCGGAAGGATCACATGCCTAACGTCATCGCTGAGTACACGCAGCCGGGTGTCCACGTCACCGAGCGCACGATCAGCGTCCCGCTGGACTGGGACCAACCGGACGGCGAACAGATCACCGTTTTCGTCCGAGAGCTGGTCGACCCGCCTCGCCGCCGGGATGATCTCCCGCTGCTGGTGTATCTGCAGGGCGGACCGGGCGGAAAGTCACCCCGGCCGGTCGGAAAGGCCGGCTGGCTCGGCGTGGCGCTGGAGCGGTACCGGGTCGTACTGCTCGACCAGCGAGGCACTGGGCGTAGTACACCGATCGATGCCGTGTCGATCCAGAGGCGGGGAACCCCGGCCGAGCAGGCGGAGTTCCTGACCCAGTTCCGGGCTGATTCGATCGTCCGGGACGCCGAGGCCGTACGCATCAAGATCTACGACGGACGGCGATGGGCGACGCTTGGGCAGAGTTTCGGCGGCTTCATCACCTTGACCTATCTGTCCTTCGCCCCGGACGGCTTGGCCGCCTGCTATGTGACTGGTGGCATCCCGGGAGTGCCGCCGGTCGCAGCCGAGGTATATCGGCGCACTTTCCCGAGGGTGATCGCCAAGACCAGTGCCTACTACAAGCGTTACCCCCACGATGTCGCCACCGTCTCGGCCATCGCTGATCGCCTCGCCGCCGGTGACGTCGTGCTGCCGGACGGCGATCGGCTCAGCGTGCAACGATTCCAGTCGATCGGCGGTGATCTTGGGTTCGGTCCCGGAGCAGAGCGCCTGCACTGGCTGATCACCGAGGCGTTCGCCGAGCCGGATCGGCTGTCCGATGACTTCCTGCAACAGGTGCAGGTGCGGACCGCGCAACGTGGCGGGCCACTGTTCTGGACGCTGCAGGAGTCGATCTACGGCGAAGGCGACAACGGTCCGATCGGCTGGGCCGCGGAGACCGAGGCCGCCAATCATCCGGAGTGCTCCCCAGCTGCCAGGCCGCTGCACTTCACCGGGGAGATGACCTATCGGTGGATGTTCGACGAGATTGCGGCTCTTCGTCCCTTTGCTGCCGCAGTCGATCAACTGGCCCGGCGTACCAGCTGGTCGCGGCTCTACGACACCGATCGACTGGCCGCCAACGAGGTACCGGTGGTGTGCGCGGTCTACCACGACGACATGTTCGTCGACTCCGGACTGCAGCTCGAGACCCTGACCGGAGTCGGTAACAGTCGGGCCTGGGTCAGCAACGAATGGGAACACGACGGGGTCGGCGACGTACGCGTCCTGCGTGGCCTGCTCGAGCGGATCGACGATGACGGAGGTGAGGGACGATGAGTACATCCACAACCAATGATCACAAGATTCCGTATCTTGGAACCCGGCCGCCGCGGCTGACCACAGTGCCGGCGTTCGTCGACAGCATCGGCTGCGGCTGGGAGGTCCGGACGATCCCGGCACCGGCCATCGACGGTGCTGCCGCGTCGGCCGCCGCACATCGCGACCGTCTGCGCGCAGCCCTGCCGGGCAAGGTGGTGCTGGTGGCAGCGGGCCGCGCGCCGGTCCGCGTCAATGACACTTCCTACGACTTCCGCGCCGACAGCGATTTCCTCTGGCTGACCGGCGTCGGCATCGAGGACGCGTACCTGCTCGTCGGCTCGGATGCGTCGGCGGACACGCTGTTCATGCCGCCGCCGTTCCGGCCTGGCGAGACCGGCTTCTTCTCCGATGCCTCGCACGGGGAACTCTGGGTCGGGCCGTCAGCCGGGATCACTGAGTGGTCCCAGGCACTGGGCATCACCGTACGTCCGGTCACGGAGCTGGAATCGGCAATCTCCGGAGCCGGCACGGTTCTGGCCGGCCGCCGGGTGCCGGCCACGGAGTTGGCGGTCGAACGCTCCGAAGACCCGGATCGAGTCTGTTCCGATCTTCGCCGGATCAAGGACGACTGGGAGATCGGCCAGCTCCGGTACGCGGTCGATCAGACCGTTGAGGGCTTCGCTGCGGTTGCCCGGGAGATCCCGGCGGCGATCGGAGCACGTGGGCCGGTGCGTGGCGAGCGCTGGCTGCAGGGCACCTTCGATCGGTACGCTCGGGCGGTCGGCAACGGGCCGGGTTACTCGACCATCGTCGGTTCCGGTTCGCACGCCCCGATCCTGCACTGGGTGCGTTGCGACGGCCCGATCCACGAAGACCAGGCGTTGTTGCTGGACATGGGCGTGGAGGCGGACAGCGGCTACACCGCTGATGTCACCCGGACGTTGCCGGCCTCGGGAACCTTCAGCGCCGACCAACGGAGAGTGCACGATCTGGTCGAGCAGGCGCATCGCGCGGGATTGGCCCAGGTCCGTCCTGGCAACACCTACAGCGACTTCCACTTCGCGGCCATGGAAAGGATTGCTCGTGGCCTGGAGGACTGGGGGCTGCTGCCGGTCTCGGTCGACGAGGCCCTGTCGCCGGCAGGGCAACAGCATCGCCGTTGGTTGGTCTGCGGCATTGGTCACCATCTGGGGCTGGACGTCCACGATTGCTCGCAGTCGAGCTGGGAGACCTATCAGGGCGCTCCGCTCGAGCCGGATATGGTGCTGACCGTTGAGCCCGGCCTGTACTTCCATCCTCACGATCTGACGGTGCCGCCGGAGCTTCGGGGGGTCGGGGTCCGGCTGGAGGATGATGTCCTCGTGACTTCCGAGGGGTCGGAAGTCCTGAGCGACGCGCTCCCGATCGACGCCGATGGGCTGGAGGTGTGGACGCGCGAGAGGCTCGACAAAGAATGGTAAGGAGTGGATGAATGGCTGCCCAGACGATCACCGGTTTCGCGCGGCTTCAGAAGCGGGAGTCGCTTCGCGATTCGGTGGGCAATGCCGTCCGAGCCGCGATTGTCTCCGGCGCGATGCGGCCGGGGGAGGTGCATTCAGCGCCGGCGATCGGCAACATGCTCGGCGTGTCGCCGACACCGGTGCGCGAGGCCATGCTGGACCTTGTACGCGAGGGCATGGTCGAGGCGCTGCCCAACAAGGGCTATCGGGTAACGGAGATCAGCGACGCCGATCTCGACGCGATCGCGGCGGTGCGGCAACTGCTCGAACCGCCGGTCGTGGGTGAGCTCGCGACCACGATTCCGGTCGAAGAGCTGCCAGCGCTGCGGGACCTGGCTGAGGCGATCGTGGAGGCGGTCGACCGGGAGGATCTGGTCGGCTACATCGAGGCCGATCGGGTGTTCCATCTGTCGTTGCTCGGGCACGCGCAGAATCCGGTCCTGAGCAGCATCGTCTCCGAGCTTCGGACCCGGACCCGGCTTCTTGGCCTGAGGCCACTCTTGGAGTCCGGGCGGTTGCGAGCCTCGGCCGCCGAGCACCACGACCTCCTGGATCTGATCGAGGCGCGCGATGGTGCCGCCGCCGAGGCCCTGATGCACCGCCACATCGCCCACGTCCGCTCCGATTGGGCGGGTCCACGGGCCCGCGATGCCAACGACAAGATGTCAGGTTCCTGACTACAAGAACGACCTACAGCTGGGAGGACCGAACCAGGTGACGACCGAGAAGGTCAATGACGACAAGACCGAGGACGACGGTGAGACCGAGGAACCGACCGACAACCTGGTCACCACGACGCACACCATCAGCGGTCCCGGCTGGGAGCTCGAGTACGAGGCGATCACCGGCACGATGGTGATCAACGAGGAACTTGTCGAGGACGAGAAGTTCGCCGGTCACAAGCCGAAGGCCGAGGTCTTCGTCACGTCCTATGTCGCCAAGGGCGGCGACGGCGAACGGCCGGTGGTGTTCGCGTTCAACGGCGGGCCGGGCTCCAGCTCGGTCTGGCTGCACCTCGGGCTCTTCGGGCCGCGCCGGGTGCTGGCGGGCGATGTCGACGATCCACGGACCGCGCCGTACGGGCTCGCCGACAACGCCGAAACGCTGCTCCGGTACGCGGATCTGGTGTTCATCGATCCGATGACCACCGGCTACACGCGCGCGGTGGTCGGCGGCAAGCCGGCCGAATACCACGGCTACACCCGTGATCGTGATCTTGTCGGCGAGGTGATCAGGATCTGGCTCGGCCGGCACCAGCGCTGGCTGTCCCCGAAGTTCCTGGCCGGCGAGTCGTACGGCACCACCCGGGCCGCTTCGCTGGCCGGCCACCTGATCACCCGGCACGGCATCGCCCTGAACGGGATCATCCTGATCAGTGCGGTGCTGGACTTCGGCACCATCCGCTTCACCCACGGAAATGATCTTCCGTACGTGCACTTCCTGCCGACCTACGCGGCGACCGCCGCCTACCACCGGGGCCTCAATACGGGTGAGGTGGAGGAGCGGATCGAACGGGCCCGGACGTTTGCCGCGGAGATCTTCGCCCCAGCGCTGGCAAGGGGATCGCGGCTGTCGGCCGACGAGCGGGCCACGCTGGCGAATGGCCTGTCGGACTTGATCGGCTTGGATGCCGGCTACATCGAACGGGCCCGGTTCCGGATCGAGCACACGCACTTCTTCGCCGAACTGTTGCGAGACCGTGGTCTGGACACCGGCCGGTTGGACACCAGGTTCACTTCTGTGCCGGCCAACCTCAACAACGAGGTACAGGAGACCGACCCGTCGCACATGTTCATCTTCTTCCCGTACACCGCGGCGTTCAATCAGTACGTCCGCGCCGAGCTGGGGTTCCACAGTGATCTCGAGTACGAGATCCTGACCGGACGCGTACAGCCCTGGTCCTACAAGGAATTCGAGGGGCGAGCGGTGACGACCACAGACGAGTTGTCCGCCGCCCTGCGGGCTCAGCCCGACCTGCGGGTGTACGTCGGGTTCGGTTACTACGACGGCGCAACGCCGTTCTCGGCCAGCGAGTACGTCCTTGATCATCTCGACGTGCCGTCCGAGATCACCGACAAGATGGTCCGGAAGTACTATCCGGCCGGGCATATGACCTACGTACACGAGGAAGTCCGGGTCGCGCAGTCCGCCGACATCGCTGCCTTCGTGCTCGGGGAGAGCAATGAGTGATCAGTACGACAGCTTCAGCAAGATCGCCGAGGACGAATGGGCCTGGCGCCGGCAGGAGATCCCGGACCGGTCGCTCGACGAGCCCCTCGAGCCACGGCTGCCCGACGTCGGACCGGAGCGGCAGGAGTACCGGGCCGTCCGCTGGCGGGAGGTCGATGCTCAACTAGAGAAGATCGACCGAACCCGGCTGACCCCCGAGCAGGCCGAGGATTTCGACGTCTACCGCTTCCACATCAAGACCCTGATCGGCCGGCAGGCGTACCGGATGTTCGAACGGCCGGCCAATGCGGACTCCGCCTTCTGGATGGACCTGACCAGCCAATCCCGTCGCAGGCTCGGCTCGGCCGACGACGCCGGGACCTACGTCGAGTGGCTGCGGCAGGTCCCTGGTTACATCGATCAGAACATCGAGAACATGCGCGCGGGCGTCAAGCGTGGCTTCGCGCCGGCCCAGGTCTCCATGATCGGGAGGGAGGCGACGATCCGGTCGGTGGCGGAATCCCGGCCCGAGGACGTGAGCTTCGTCCAGCCGTTCGGGACGCTGCCCGAGACTCTCGCCGGTCGCGAGCAGTTGATCACCGCCGGTCACGAAGTGATCACCAGCGACGTCCTGCCGGCGTTCCGTAGGCTCCTTGATTTCTTCACAGGCGAGTACTTTCCGGGACTACCGGTCGACATCGCGGCGGTCGATGGACCGGGTGGCGAGGAGTTCTACGCCTATCAGCTGCACGAGTACGCGACGACCGAGCTGACCGCCCGGCAGATCCACGAGATCGGCCTGGAACAGGTGGCCTCCCTCCGCGCCGAGATGGCCGAGGTCGCCGCCACGGTGGGGTTCGCCGATGCCGACGCGATGCTGGCGTTCATGCGTACCGACCCGAAGTTCTACGCGACCACGACGACGGAATTGCTGCGGTTCGCGGCCTGGCAGGCCAAGAAGTTCGACGCCGTGGCGCACCACTACTTCGGCCGGCTGCCGCGCATGCGATTCGGCATCGAGGAGCCGCCGCCAGACCTGGCGCCGTTCTACACCTTCGGCCGCGGCGGACCGCACCGCTACATCCTCAACACCTACAACCTGGCCGCCCGGCCGCTCTATTCGATCCCGGCACTCACCCTGCACGAGGCTGCCCCCGGACACGCGTTCCAGATCCCGTTCGCCCTCGAACAGACCCAGCATCCGGAGTTCCGGCAGAAGGTCTACATCTCGGCGTACGGCGAGGGCTGGGGACTGTACAGCGAACGGCTCGGCGTCGAGATGGGCATGTACGAGACGCCGTTCGAGCTGATGGGCATGCTCAGCTACCAGATGTGGCGCGCTGTCCGGCTCGTGATTGATCCCGGGATGCATGCGCTCGGCTGGAGCCGTGAGCGGGCGCAGGACTATCTCCGGGACAACACCGCGATCAGTGATCATGAAATCGTCACAGAGGTCGACCGCTACATCGCCTGGCCAGGGCAGGCGACGGCGTACTACCTCGGAATGCTCAAGATCACCGAGGCCCGTCGCCGGGCCGAACAGTCACTCGGCGCTGACTTCGACGTCCGGAACTTCCATGATCAGATCCTGTCGCTGGGCAGCGTACCGCTGCCGGTGATCGACCATGCGATCGACAACTTCATCGCCCGGGGCGGATCGTCGCCGTTCACCGACCCGGAGACGCGATGATCGCCAGGATCAACAACGCCACGGTCCTCGACCTCACCGGAACCGAGGCGACCTTGGTCCCCGACCAGCAGCTCGTCATCGAGGATGATCGGATCCGGTCGGTCGGTAGCGCGCAGCAGCTTCATGATCGTGAGCTGATCACCATCGATGCGGGCGGCCGGGTGGTGATGCCCGGGCTGATCGACGGTCACGTCCATGTCACCGCATACCAGGTGGACCTCGGCGCGCTGGCGGACGTTCCGGCGAGCTACCGGGCCTTCCGGGCAGCGGAGCTGATGCGCGGGATGCTGGATCGCGGGTTCACCACGGTCCGCGATGTCGGCGGCGCGGACTTCGGGCTGGCGCAGGCAGTCGGCGAGGGCCGGATCCCCGGTCCACGGCTGATCTTCGGTGGTCGCGCGCTCTCGCAGTCCGGCGGTCACGGCGACGGCCGACTGCCGGGCCGTGATCACCATGAGGATTGTTGTGAGTCCTTGAGCACCATCGCCGACGGCGTGGACGAGGTGCTCCGTGCCGCCAGGAACGAGCTCCGTCGCGGAGCCCAGCACATCAAGATCATGTTGGGCGGCGGCGTCGCGTCACCGACCGACAAGATCTCCGATGTGCAGTACTCGCCAGAGGAGATCCGGGCAGCCGTTCTGGCCGCGACCAACGCCGGCATGTACGTCGCCGGTCACGCCTATACGAACGCTGCCGTCCGCCAGGGTCTCGAGAACGGGGTCCGCTCGATCGAGCACGGTAACCTGATGGACGAATCTGTCTTCGGGCTCTTCGCCGAACGCGATGCCTACTACGTCCCGACGCTGGTCGCCTACGACGCCATGGGCCGGGCGGGAACGTCGATCGGGCTGACGCCGGACAACGTACGGAAGAACGCCCAGGTCGTCGAGCGTGGCGTGGCCACCCTGGAGGCCGCCGACCGCGCCGGGCTCAAGATCGTCTTCGGTACCGACCTGCTGGGCGAACTGCAGAGTCAACAGAATCGGGAGTTCGAGATCCGCAAGGACGTTCAGAGCGCCGAGTCGATCATCCGGTCCGCCACCACGGTCGCGGCGGAGTTGATCGGCATGGCCGGCGAGGTCGGTGTGCTGGTACCCGGCGCCGTCGCCGACCTGTTGATCATCGACGGCAACCCACTCGATGACGTCGGCGTGCTCGCCGATCCGGCCAGGAACCTCCGGGCGGTGATCGCCAACGGAACGATCCACCGATGCGACCTGTGATGATCAGTGGCCGGAGCGCCGGGACCGCGACATGCCAATGCCGGAGAACTGTTCCCGGCTTGGCGCTACCACCCGTTCTTCGGCGAGGGCTCGGCGCGCTGGGGACGCCGAGCCGCCCGGAATCAGATCGAGTTCGGGATCGGGTACCTCCCCTGCAGGAGCGGCTGGATCTTCGCCTCCAGGCCGTCGAGCACTGCTTTGGCTGATGCCTTGCCGGTGGCGATCTGCTCGATCGCAGGCGTCAGCACCTCCTGGATGGCGGGAACGTTCTTGAGTACCTGGGTGAAGTCGCGGACCGAGTGGTTGAGCCGGTAGTCGACGGCCGCGGTGCGGTACTCGGGCGGGTGGACATCGTTCTTGGTCCAGGAGTTGATCGAGGCGTCGTCGGAGTAGTACTTCGTCTCGACCGGCATCCAGAGCCCCTTCTTGAAGAGGTCGCTGTTGCTGCCGTCCACGCTGTAGGCGTAGAGCTCCATCGCTTGCTCCGGGTGCTTGGTGGTGGCCGACATGACCCGGCAGCTCCCGGCCTCCTGGGTGATCGGTTCCTGGTACGACGGCAGGACGCCGATGCCGTACTTGAGATTGCTCTCTCCCATGTCGAGCAGAGTCCACTGACCGTCGATCGCCATCGCAACCCGCTTGGTCTGCAACTGCACAGTGGTGGTCGGAGCGTTCCCGCCGTCGCCACCACCGAGCTGCGCCGGGCTGGGGGCGACCCGGTGCTTGTAGACCAGGTCCTGCAGGTCCTGGAACACTTTGACGCACTCGGGACTGTTGAGCATGTACTTGGTGCCGGTCTCGTCGGCGACATCACCGCCGTTGCTGCGGATCAGCGGATACCACGTCCACTGGGTCGTCAAGGGAGCCGAGATGCCGAACTGGCGGATGCTGTCGGGCTTGAAACCGGAGTCGCTCGGCTTCTTGCCGTTCTGGTCGAGGGTCAGGGCGGTCGCCGCCTCGAGCAGCTTGTCCCAGGACCACGCTTGGTCGGCCGTCGCCGGCGGGGTCATCGACGCGTCGGGTATCAGGTCCTTGTTGTACCAGAGCAGGCTGATCTCGCTGGCCGCCGGAGTCCCGGCGACCTTCTTGTCCCCGTACCAGAAGAAGTTCTGGGCCTTGCGGCCGGACAGCTGCGCGTACTTCTCGATGTAGGGGTAGATGTTGGCGATCTTGCCCTGCTCGGCCAGCCGGTACGCCGTCGGCGCCGCCATGTACGCCACGTCGGGAAGATTGCCGCTGGCAACGAGAGTGTTGACCTTCGTCTCGTAGTCGCCGGGCACGTGCACCGGCTGCACCTTGACGCCGGAGTGCGACTTCTGGAAGGCCTGCATCATCTGCTCGATCGCAGCCTTCTCGTTGGCGGAACCCCAGTACATGAACTGCAGGTTCGCCGTCCCGCCGCTGCCGCTCTTGGTGGTTGATTGCCCGCCGCAACCATAGAGGCCGAGCCCGGCGGCGCCGAGGGCGCCGAGGAAGGCTCGCCGGGACAGGCCGGACGGGATGGAACGTGGATCGGGTGGCATCGCTGTCTCCTTCGAACGCGATGGAAAGCTGATGGGAGGCGACGTGTCAGGCTCGAGAGACAGTCGTCGGCAGGTGCTGGGTCAGATAGTCCTGTGACACTTGCAGGCCCTCGACGATCTCGGCGCGGCTCTCCTCGTCGACGCACAAGGTGACCCCGGCGTCGAGGCCGGCAATGGTGTCCAGGACACTCTGCAGATCCACGGATCCCTGTCCCAGCAGGCGGAACTCGTCGTCCTTGTAGTCTTTCAGGTGGATGTTGTCGAGCACGGACGCGAAATCGGTCAGTATGGCGGGGATGTCGGTGATCCCGGACCTCAACAGGTGCCCCGTGTCAACCGTGAGCCGCAGGGTGTTCTCGCGCACCGCGCCGAAGAACACCTCGAAATCGCGACGATGCATCACCGGCTCGCCGGTGTGGTGGTGCAGTGAGAGTGCCACGCCATGTACGGCGGCTTCCTCGGCGTGATCGGAGAGCTCACTCGCGAAGCGGATCAGGTCAGCGTCCTCCAACCCGTCCCGGGGAACGTCGTGGCACAACACGACTCGCGGAGAACCGACCGCGCCGGCGAACTGGATCATTCTGCGGAGCCGTTCTGTTCCCGCTTCGTCGAGCGGGTTCATGGTGATCAGGGACGAGACGTGTCCGGGCTCGGTGCCCCAGTCCTCGCGGAAGCGCTCGGCGCCGACGACTGGGTCGTCGACGTAGTCGCCGTACTGGTTGCCCTTCAGTTGAAGGCCGGCGAACCCGAACGCGGGATAGCGGTCGAACAGCAGCCGCTGCTGCTCGGCTCCGCGGGTGGGCTTGGAGAACGCCATCGTCACCACGGCAGACCATCCTTCAACTCGATCGGGGCGCCGGTGTCGGCGGAGCGGTACGCCGCATCCAGCAGGGCTACTGTTCGCAGGTTGTCGCGGCCGCTGTTGGCGGGCTCGACTCCGGTCTCCACGGCGGTCAGGAGGCGATCGAGCCCGAGGAACATTGCCTCCGACCGTTCGGGACCGACGAGCGGGTTGGGAAGCGTCTTGGTCTCGCCATCGCGGTGCAGGTGGGCTTCGGCGTACCCGAGTCGGAGCGTGCCCGTCGTACCGAAGACCAGTGTTTCGGTGCGTTCGACGCGGCTCGAGAAGCTCTGCAGGTAGGTGACGGGGGTGTCGCCGAAGAAGATCTGGACGCTGGCGTCGGTTTCACCGGCGCTGTCGACGGCGGGGGAGGAGAAGGTGCGCGCCGACAACCAGGTCGCTTCGCGTCCGAGCAGTACACGGAAGCCGTCGAACCAGTGGATGCCCATGACCGACAGCGCGTGGTGTTCCTGAGACAGGCGCCAGCCTTTGTCCTGCCTGAAAGTCAACTCCTGCTGGGAGATGGCGAGGACATCGCCGATCTCGCCCTGGTCGATCAGTTCACGACCGAGGCCGATGGCGTAGCTGTCGCGGAAGTTCTGGTTGACGGCGAGTTGGACGCCGGCGGCGGCGCAGGCGTCGACGATGGCGCGGGCGTCGGCCAGCTCGAACGACAGCGGCTTCTCCACGAAGATGTGCTTTCCAGCGGCCGCGAGTTCCAGTACGGCGGACGTCCGGACGTGGCTCGGCGTACAGACGACTGCGACGTCCCAGCCGCCGGCTTCGATCATCTGGCCGACAGACTCGTAGGTGCGAGTGACTCCGAAGGTGTCGCGTATCCAGTCACGTCGTTCGGGGAGCGGGTCGCAGGCGGCGACGACTTCGACCCTGTCGGGATGCTTGGCGTAGCTGGTGAGGTGGGTGCGGGAGATGTTTCCCGCGCCGACGAGAGCGATCTTGTGTACGGTCATGTGCCTTCCCGTGCAGTCGGCGGAAGTGTGGTCAGCCCTTGACCCCGGTCAGCGTGACGCCCTCGATGAGGTAACGCTGGGCGAAGAAGAACAGGATGATGATCGGCAGGATGGTCGTGGTTGCGGCCGCCATGAGGTAGCCCCACTGGGCGTTGTAGACGCCCTGGAAGGAGGCGAGGCCGAGGGCGAGGGTGAACTTGCTGCTGTCGTTGAGGTAGATCAGCGGATCGAGGAACTCGTTCCAGGTCCGGATGAAGGTGAAGATCCCGACGACCATCAAGGCCGGCTTCGACAGCGGGACGATCACCTGCCAGAAGACCCGCCAGGGAGAGGCGCCGTCGATGTACGCCGCCTCGTCGAGTTCGTACGGAATGGTCAGGAAGAACTGCCTGAGCAGGAAGACGTTGAAGATCCCGCCGCCGGCGCCGCCGAGCCAGGCCGGCACGATCAACGGGTAGTAGGTGTTGATCGCCTGGACCGTGTCCCACATCAGGAAGGTCGGCACCAGCAGGACCGCCTGGGGCAGCATCAGCCCGCTGAGCAGAACGCCGAACACGATGTTGCGCCCACGCCACCGCAGCCGGGAGAAGCTGAAGGCGGCGATCGAACAGGTGAGCAGGGTCCCGGTCACGGTGAAGATCTCGATGATCATCGTGTTCGCGAAGTACCGGGCGAACGGCTGTGCGGTCAGCGCTCCACTGAAGTTGGCCCACTCGAAGGGCTTCGGAATCCACTCGGGCGGAGCGATGAACATCTGGTTGTTGTCCATCAGCGCGCTGCGGACGAGCCAGACGAAGGGCAGGACGGTCGGGATCACGCCGGCGATGAGCACGGTGTAGAGGACGACCCTGCGCAGTCGGCGGCGACGCTGATAGTCCGGCGCAGTGGTATTTCCAGGCGCAGGGCGCTTCTCTCCGGTCTTCGCGGAGACTGCTGTCAGGACGGTCATCGGGCAGCTCCCATCTCGTAATAGACCCAGCGCCTGGAGGAGCGGAACAGCGCCACGGTGATCACCATGACGATCACGAACAGAGCCCACGCCAGCGCGCTGGCGTAGCCCATCTCGCTCTTCGTGAACGCGGTCGTGTAGAGGTAGTACACGTAGAAGGTCGAGGCGTTGTTCGGACCGCCCTGGGTCATGATGTACGCCTGGTTGAAGACCTGAAACGTCCCGATGATGCTGGTGACGAGGTTGTAGAACAGCACCGGCGTCATCATCGGCAGCGTCACGTGCCGGAACTGCCGCCACGATCCGCCACCGTCGATCGCGACGGCCTCGTAGAGATGCCGGGGCACGCCCTGCAACCCGGCCAGGAAGATCACCATGATGTTCCCGAAGCCCCACGTGCTCATCAGGATCAGCGACGGTACGACGGCCTCCTCGCTGAAGACCCAGTTGGACGTGGGCAACCCCAGCTGGCGCAGCGTGGAGTTGAGCAGGCCGAAATCGGGATTGAAGATCCACAGCCACAACACGGCGTTCGCAACGCTCGGCACCAAGGTCGGCAGGTAGTAGACGGTTCGATAGACCCCGAGCCCGCGGACCTTCGCGTTGAGCAACAGGGCGATCGCGAAGGCGACGATCAGCGTCAGCGGCACCGCTCCCAGCGTGTAGTACGTCGTGACGCCGAGCGACTTGAGAAAGAGCGGATCGTCCGTGAACATCTTGGTGTAGTTCTCGATGCCGACGAAGGAGGGCGCTGAGCCGATCGTCCAGTCGGTGAGGCTGAGGACTGCCGAGGCCGCCATCGGCACCAGGGTGAAGAGGACGAAGCCGATGATCGCCGGCGCCGCGAGCAGCAGACCCCACCGGCGCTCCAGCCTGGCCTGTCCGCTGACTCCGAACCGGCGTCTCTGCGTCGTCGGTGGCACGGCAGAGCGACGTACCAAAGTGTCTTGGGTCATGGCTACTCGCCGATGACTTCTCGGTCAGGTGTGGAGAACGCGATCATCAGGACCGCGGGTTCGGAGCCGACGTTGCGCGCGTTGTGAACCGTCCCGGCCGGGATCGAGATGGTGTCACCCGCGGACATCGGCAGCTGCTCGTCGCCGAGCCGGTGGTCGATCGTTCCACTGACGACGTGCAGCACCTCGTCGCAGTTCGGATGATGGTGCGGGGGATTCTGCTGGCCCGGCTCGATCGTGCAGCGACCGACGGTCATGGTGTCGGAGTTTCCGATGGCCCCGGACACCATCCAATCGAGCCGGCCCCAGTCCTGCGGCTCGACGACGACCTTGCCGGCGGGGGTCAGTCCACCACGGCCCACGATGTTCTCCTGTCGTTGACTGTCCGTTTCGGTCTGGTGCAAGCCTGGATACAGTCGACTGAAGGGGCCAGAGCCAATTCGGCACTCGTGGGTGGGCCACCCGAGCTGGTCAGGTGCGTTCGCCGACTATCCTCCAGGCCTGGGCCAGAGCGTGCACACCGGCCACCAGTTGGTCCTGATCGGCCGCGAAGCCGATGCGCAGATAGTCGTCGAACGCGTCGATACAGCTGAAGGTCGGGCCGGGCAGAAGTTGAACGCCGAGGCGCTCGGCGCGTTGCACCAGGCTGGTCGCGCACGGTGCCGGGAGCCGGACCCACAAGGAGGCTCCACCGGCCGGCACGACCGGCTCGCAGTCCGGCAGAAGCTCTTGGAGGGCGGTGAGAAGGAGGTCACGAGCCGCGCCCAGGACAGTGCGGCGCTCGGCCCTGGCCTCGCCGATCCGGGGGAGAAGCCGAGCTGTGGTCACTTGCGCGAGCAACGAGGTGCCGAGATCTTCGCCTGCCTTGATCGGCGCGAGTGACGCGACGGTGGCCGGATCCGCCCGGAGCCATCCGACGCGCAGGCCGCCCCAGAAGGACTTGCTGACCGAACCGACGGTGATGACGGTCGAGCCCCACGCGGCCATCGGTGTGGCCGGCGGTCCGTCGATCATGGCGTCGGCCAAGGTGGTGTCGTCGAGAACCGTCAGTCCGAGTGATGCCGCGGTGATGGCGAGTTGGCGTCGGCGACCGGGATTGATGACCGACCCGGTCGGGTTGTGCACGGTCGACTGCATCACGAGGAGTCTCGGCTTGGTACGTCGTACCGCTGCCACCAACTCGGCTGTCTCGATGCCGTGCGGACCTCGCCGGATCGGCTCGAGTCGCGCGCCGGCTGCGCGCAGTACCTCGATCGCGCCGCGGAAGGACGGCTCCTCCACCAGTGCGACCGAGCCCGGCTCGAGCATCGAGACCGCGGCCATCCGCATGGCCTGCTGGGCGCCTGAGGTGATGAGGATCTGGTCCGGCGTGGTCGGCAGGCCGACCGCGGTGTAATAGCGGGCGACCTCGTCACGGAGAGCGGGCAGACCCTCGGGCAGGTAGCCGTGTGACTCGACGAGTGGCGCGAGCTCGGGTCCGACGACCGACGCCGCGTCCACCACCAGGCGAAGCCCGGGCAGCGCGGCGCTGCGGAGATCGATGCGCGACCCGATGCCCGCCGTCGTTGCCAGGAAGGACTCGAACCGGTCGTCGCCACGGACACCGAGGAACTGGCGGGCCGAGCTGACGTAGGTGCCGTCCCCGCGCCGGCTGGTCAGGATGCCGTCACCGCGCAACTCGTCGAACGCCGCGCCGACGGTGTTGCGGCTGACGTCGAGTGCTTCGGCGAGGGAGCGTTCTGACGGCAGCCGGACCCCGGCGGCGAGCTTGCCGGAGACCACGAGCATCCGGAGATGACTGGCGAGCTGCGTGTGGAGCGCTCCCTCGCCTAGTCCCCAGTCGCCCATGAGGCGGACCATCTGGTGAACGTTCAGCGGAGTGACCATTCGCGAGGAATTGGCTCTCGTTGGCTTCATTCCGGTCCTCCATCATGGGACAGAACTTCGGGAGGAGACCATGGCCACCGTCGCACTCGTCGGCACGCTCGACACCAAGAGCTCCGAATATCTCTTCGTCGCCGAACGACTCCGGGATCTCGGAGTCGAGGTGATCATGATCGACTGCGGAGTGCTAGGGGAGCCTGGCTTTGTCCCGCAGATCGATCGCTACCACGTCGCCAGGGTTGCCGGCGAGGATCTCGATCGATTGGCCTCCGCGGGGGATCGCGGAGCCGCCGTGCAGGCGATGTCGCGCGGCGCGGCCAGGGTCGTCGAGCAGCTGTACGGTGAGGGCAGGTTACAGGGGGCGCTCGCGCTGGGCGGGACCGGTGGAACGTCGCTCGCCGCCGCGGCCTTCCGGCCACTGCCACTCGGGGTGCCGAAGCTGATCGTTTCGACAGCGGCTGCCGGCGACAACGCGCCGTACGTCGGCGAGACGGATCTGATCCTGGCACCGAGCGTGGTCGACGTCGCCGGACTGAACCGTATCTCGACCCGCGTCCTCGGTAACGCGGCCGCGGCGATGGCCGGCATGGTTACCGCGCCGCCAGTCAGGCCTTCGAGTGACGAGAAGCCGTTGGTGGCGGCGAGCATGTTCGGCGTCACGACCCCGTGCGTCACCCGGGCCCGGGAGCAGCTGGAAGCGCTGGGATATGAGGTGCTCGTGTTCCACATGACTGGCGCGGGCGGGCGGACACTGGAGTCGCTGGTGTCGAACGGCGTACTCGCCGGAGTCCTCGACGTCACGACGACCGAGCTCGCCGATCACCTCGTCGGCGGGATCTTCGACGCCGGCCCGGACCGGCTCTGCGCCGCGGCCCGCACCGGGACTCCCGCGGTGATCTCGCTCGGCGCATTGGACATGGTCAACTTCGGGCCGCCGGAGAGTGTGCCCGAACGCTTCGCCGGACGCCTGACCTATCACCACAACGCCACGACGACCCTGATGCGTACGACGCCCGAGGAGTGCCGGGAACTCGGGACGCAACTGGCCGCGAAGGTCACGCAGTCGGTCGGACCGGCCGTGGTCTTCATCCCGTTGAACGGCATCTCGGCGATCGCCGTGAAGGACGGCGCGTTCTACGACCCGGAGGCCGATCAGGAGTTGTTCGACAGCGTCCGGGCGGGTTTGCGCGACAGCCAGGTCGAGCTGATCGAGCTGAGCTGCGACATCAACGCCGTGGAGTTCGCCGACGCGATGGTGCAGCGACTGCACGCAGCCATATCCGCCGCTGCCACCAGCGGGCCGCGACCACGAGTTCACGAGGGAGATTGAGCATGGGTCGAATCGAGCGCCACGACATCCTGCAGCGGCTGCGCAGCAAGGTGGAGCGGCACGAGCCGATCGTCGGCGGCGGAGCAGGCACCGGCCTGTCCGCCAAGTGCGAAGAGGCCGGGGGCATCGACCTGATCATCGTCTACAACTCCGGACGGTTCCGGATGGCCGGCCGCGGATCGCTGGCCGGCCTCCTGGCCTATGGCAACGCGAACGACATCGTGCTCGAGATGGCGGCCGAGATCGTCACCGTCGTCGACCACACGCCGGTGCTGGCCGGCGTCAACGCCACCGATCCGTTCCTCCAGCCGGCAGCGTTCCTGGAGGAACTCGTGACCGCCGGATACTCCGGAGTACAGAACTTCCCGACCGTTGGACTGATCGACGGCAGCTTCCGGGCCAACCTCGAGGAGACCGGAATGGGCTACCGCCATGAGGTCGAGTTGATCAGGATCGCGGCCGAGCGAGACCTGCTGACGACGCCGTACGTCTTCTCCGCCGAGGACGCGATCGCGATGACCGCGGCCGGCGCCGATGTCATCGTGTGCCACATGGGCCTGACGACCGGCGGGCAGATCGGCGCCGAGACCGCCCGCAGCCTCGACGACTGTGTGCAACTGAGCAACGAGTGGTCCGAGGCTGCTCGCGGAGTCCGGGACGACGTCATCGTGCTCGCGCATGGTGGCCCAGTCGCCGAGCCTGGTGACGCAGAATACCTACTGCGCAAGTCCACCGGTGTCCACGGCTTCTATGGCGCGTCCTCGATGGAGCGGCTCCCGGTCGAACGAGCCTTGACCGAGCAGGTACGGGCGTTCACGGAGATCACCTTCTAGGCAGACACTGGGCTGCCTATCGCCTCGCCACAAACGTTGTGATCGCCTTGGCAGAGCCCACGGGGCGTCGAGATTCGCAGAACCTCGACGAGGTCCTGGGTTGGTGGGGGTGGGGTCAGGTTCGGTAGCGGAAGATGATTCGGCCTCGGGTCAGGTCGTAGGGGCTGAGCTCCACGAGGACGCGGTCTTCGGGGAGGATCTTGATGTAGTTCTTCCGGATCTTTCCGCTGATGTGGGCGAGGACCTGGTGGCCGTTGGTGAGTTCGACGCGGAAGTTGGCGTTGCGCAGGCACTCGACGACGGTGCCCTCGACTTCGATGCCGCCTGATGTTCTGGGCATCGTCAGGCCTTTCCCGACCGGTGGATCAGTTCCAGACTGCCGCCCGTACGGCGCGCGCCGAGCCCCTCGAACAGCGCCAGAGCGGCTGTGTTGGTCTCGTCGACCTCCGCCGTGGCTGCCTCGAAACCGGAGCGGTGCAGCCCACCGAGCACCTGACTCAGCAACGCCCGGGCGATGCCGTGCCGTTGTTCGGCGGCCAGTACCGCGACCAGCCCGATGCGCGGGCGCCGGGTCATCGTCGCTACCCGGACCAGTCCGACGTACCGATCGTGTCGCCCCGCGACGGTGTACTTCGATGGGTCGAGCGGCCTCGTCCCGCCTTGCCAGGGCAGCACCTCCGCGGGCATTGTCTGCCAGCCGACGGCGGACTCGACTTCGGCGCGAATCGCCCGGTCCAAGTCACGCAACGGAGCCTCCGCCACTGCATCGGCGGTCGCGATCACCACCCCAGCGGGCGCAGCCGTCGTGGGAAGACTCGTGGGTACGACGTACTCCGACTCGCGGCGCCATGTCACGAACCCCGAACGTTCCCAACTGGCGATGAGGTCGTGGTCGGTCTCGTCGACCACCGTGTACCGCGCTGCCGGCTGGTCGGCCAGCATCGCGGCGGCGAGCCGGTCGAAGACAGCGTCGCGCCAGGTGTCGATGCTGAGGAAGGTCCGGCCGTCGAGCCGGCGCGAAGCGTGACCACGGCCGACGACCAGGTCGTTCTCGATCGCGTGCCACTGATTGTCCGCGACGCGCAAGATCGTCACCGCGTGGGCACCGAGGCCCGCACTGTGAGGCAAAGAGTTCATAGGTGTTTCCTCTCGGGAGTGCCGAAGTTCTCGAGGCGCTCCCGGCGACACCTATGTCAGTCGTCCGCCCGTGACCACGAGACGGGGAGCACCCACTGCGTTACAGCGTTCATGGGGTCTCACCTCCAGGTGTGATGTCACGGACCACGGCACGGTACCAACCGGTCCACCGCACCAGCCACCCATTTACAGGGCAGACCAGGAGGGGTGCGACGGTTGCGGGCGCTCAGCTATTTCGGTGGATCGACCGTTGCGATCGAAGTGTTCAGGAACCGAGTGAACGTCTCCATCATGCAGTCGGCATGCGGGTCGGCCTCTTCGCCCGGATCAGCGTGGTCGTGATCGTGGCCGGCCTCCCTGTGCTCGTGCCGGCCGCTGATCGCGTCGTGCTCCGGGCAGTACGAACCCTCGAGGTAGACGCCGAGGTGCCAGCTGCCGGGGGTAGGTCTCTCTTCGACATGGAAGTGTGCCGGACCGTCGCCATGTTCGGAGACGGCGACCTCCTCGTCGATCACCGCTGCCAGCTCTGGCCGCTCTCGCTCCAGAAGCCCCAGCAGGATTGCGGTGTCGATCCGACGGCGGGACCGTTTGTCGCCCGGAACGCGGTACGTCGCACGGCGTGGAATGTCCGCCGGCTCGATCCGTCGGACGGTGTCGGCGACGTCGGTCGCCGGACCGACGAGCCGTCCGAAAACCGAGGTGTCGACGATGCCGCCCGCGAGGGTCGTCGCGGCTACCGAGACTTTGAACCCGTCCGTGCGCTCGACGAGCTCGCGCTCTGGTGCCAGTTCCACCTGCAGCCGGGTCCGGGCATAGATGTTGACGACGATCGCGCAGGCATCGGCGCTGTCGTTGTTCGTGCCGGTCGCGCCGACGTCGAGGCGATGCCGCGCCGGCGAGGGAACTCCGCGTACTGCGCTCATCCGGAGTTTCTGGTCGAGGAGCCGGGCATGACGCGGTCCGCGGACTGGTCCTGCGCTGACGGGAATCATGAGGTCGCCCGGCAGGAACATCGTCATCGCGGTGTCGTCGCGAGCGCGATATGACACCATCAGCCGCCATTGCCCGACCCAGCAGGAAGCATCCGCGCTGTCGCGTTGGAGGACGAGAGTCAGGCGGCCGTTCGATCGGCTGACCGTCACGTCGGGTGTTCGGCCGCAGCCGCAACTGCCGCCGCCATGGCCCGCATGGCCGCTGTGTTGGCCAGCCGTCCCGTCCGGTCGCTGCGCCGCCAGGCTGTGGCCGGATCCATCGGCGTAGACGGTGGTGCCGTCCGGTGCCTGGAGATGGAACGACCAGTTCGGGTCGCTGAAGTCCATGCCCTGGGTGGTGATCAGGAACGCGTCTTCGCCGCTCGTCGCCCAGAATTCCAGGTGGGTGTGCTCGCCTGCGTAGAGCTCGATGACCGGGTCGAAGACGGTGCTGAAGCCGATTGCGCGGGCGAGAGCGTTCGAGTAGAACTTGTCGATCGTGCCCGCGTTCTCGCCGTGGAAGACCTGGCTGAAGCCCAGCGTCCGGCCTTTCGCAACCATGGCGGCCAGCGTCGGGTAGTCGACGTCCGCCGCAGTCCCGAAACCCATCGCGAAGATCGCTGTATTGGCGAACGAGCCGTCGGGGATGGACGTCATCGGCGATCCGGAGGTCAGCATCCCGTCGGTCAGCATGGCCAGGTAGCGAGGCTCGTCCGCCGGGATCCAGCTGTCCGGCGGCTCGACGAGCGTGTCCTCCACGTCCTGAAGCGCGTCGGCCAGCGGCGTCCCTCCGCTCGGCGTCATGCCGGCGACCACGCCGTCGAACGTCGCCTTGCTGTAGGACGTGCCCGGCTTGATCAGGCCGTACGGCGTGCCGGGAAAGACCGAGCTGAAGTCGTTCGAGACCAGCGAGCGGAACGTCTTGATCCCCGTGGTGACGTAGATCGCGCCACTTTGCTGGACCGTCTCGGCGTCCTGCAGGAAGGCCGATACGCCGCGTTTCGCCGCTTCCCACTTGGTGACCGTGCCGCTGCCCGTCATCGGGTCCGGAGTCAGCGCGGCCATGCTGCCGGTGCGGTCGAGTCCGATGCCGATCACTGCCAGCGAGTCATAGGTGTAGCCGTACGCGGCCCGGTAGTTCAGTGTGTCCTGATTCCGGACCGTGCCGATCGCGGAGGTGTCCGGCATGACGATCGTCGGAAACGACACGGTCGAGGAGTAGCCGGCGATGGTGCCGACCCATGGGTACATCGGGTCGGCCGGGCCGTGTTCGGGCTTGGCGCCGACCAACGGATAGTCGGTCGCATGGCCGTCGGACTGCCACATCGCCCACAGCCGGTCGATGTTGCAGTGGTGGAGGTAGAACATCGGATCGAACGGCGAGATCGCCGGTTTGCCCATATGGCCGCCGATGTAGCCGTGCATGCCGTTGTGGAGTTGACTACCGGAGGGAACCGGGGTCCCGAACTCGTTGCGGCCGGTTTCAAGGATGACCTGGAAGTTGCGGTAGCCGGTCTGGCCGAGCACACTCCGAAGGTCTGCGGCCGACGGCAGGCCGCCGAAACCGCCCACGGTGCGCTTGAGTCCACCGGCCGAGGTCCCGAAATCGGGATGCAGGTTCCAGCCGTTGAGCCCGGCCGGATACCAGGGCGGCAGGGGCGTCGGATTGCCTGCGCTTCCCGGCCTGTCCGGGGCGAAATAGCCACTGCTGACGATCTGGGACCCAGCCGAGCCGTTCGGCCCGAGGAACGTGTCGACGAATAACGGCGTGGGGTCTGTCCAGTCCCAGTACGGCAACATCACTCCGGCGACATAGCTTTGCAGCTGGAGTTCGAACCGGTACAGGAAGTAGCGATGCCAGCTGAGGAAGCTGTAGGAGCCGGTGCCACCGTGCCCAAAGTTGACCGTCAGGGTCGAACCTGGCGCCCGGCCCCGTTGGATCATCTGATGCATGGCGACGTACTCGTCCCACCGGCTGTACTGGGCGGCCGGAGCCGCGGCCGGATTGACGATGTCGGCCTTCATCAGGACGCACGCTTTGACGAAGTTCTCTCGCTCGGTCGCGGTGAGGAACTTGGCGTTCTTGCGGATACCCATGACCTGGCCCCCCGGCTGGATCGGCACGTGTCGCAAGCGCCCGAGCGACATCGCGAACATCCCCTATCTACGGAGTACTCGCATCCGCCGCTTGATACACGATCCAGCGCGCGTGCAGTCCGACTGCCCGCTCCTGTTGGCCATTGCCTGCAGCAACATCAGGTACGGCGGTCCCGGACAAAGCGGGCCACGTTCAAGACGATCACCAGCCACACGATCGCGACCGTCCAGCCGGCGAGTACGTCGGTCGCCCAGTGGTAGCCGAGGTAGACGCGGCTCAGCCCGATGCCGATGCTCATCACCACCGCGCCCGCGAGAATCGCGGTCCGGTTCCGGAGTGATCTGATTCTGGCCAGCACCAAGGCGGCCACCGTGAGGAAGAAGACCGTCGAGTTCAGCGCGTGACCGGACGGGAACGCGAACGTGTTCGAGACGGGACCCAGGACGACAGTGACATCCGGACGGGCGCGTCCGATGAGGAGTTTCAGGCCACTCGACAAGGCTGAGGAACCGATCATTGCCACCAGCAGCACCGCAGGAGTGCGCCATGTCCGGGTCCAGCGCCACAAGATCACCGCGGCGACGAGCGTCAGGGTCACGAGCACCGGCGGGTTGCCCACGAAGGTCAGCCCGCGTGCCACAGCGGTGAGGACCGGAGTCCGATGCGACACCGCTTCTGCTGTCAGCTCGGGATCGAAGGCAGCCAACCCGTCTGCCTCGGTCGCCGCGTCGGCCAAGCCGATCAGCCCGAGCGTCCCGGCCACCACCACGGCCGCGCTCGCGACGAGCACGGCGTACCGGCGCCAGGCCCCGGTGGTCCCGTCCGTTGACGTCATTCAGCCGCCTTGTTCTCGATCACTATCTTCTGCCGATGTCTCAACCGCCCTCGGGGTCGAGTCGGTAGCCCATCCCGCGGACGGTTTCGATCGCGTGCCGGCTGAAGGGCGTGTCGAGCTTGAGGCGCAGGTACCGGATGTAGACCTCGACGACGTTCGGATCGCCTTCGAACGCGGGATCCCAGACGTTCTCGAGGATCTCGGTCTTGCTGACCGTGTCTCCGCGGTGCCGCATCAGGAACTCCAGCAGGCCGTACTCCCGTGGCGTCATGCTGATCTCACGACCGCCGCGCTCGACCCTCCGCCTGGCTGGGTCGAGGATCAGATCGCCTGCCGTCAGGACGACCGGACGTTCCGGCCCACCGCGGCGGATCAGCGCACGGAGCCGGGCCACCAGGATCAGGAAGCTGAAGGGTTTGGTCAGGTAGTCGTCCGCGCCCAGGTCGAACGCGTCGGTCTGGTCGTACTCGCCGTCCTTGGCGGTCAGCATCAGCACCGGGGTCCAGACGCTGCGCGAGCGGAGCTCCTCGAGCACTTTGTACCCGCTGAGCTTGGGCAGCATGATGTCGAGCACGATGACGTCGTAGCTCTGCTCGGTCGCGGCCCACACCGCGTCCTCACCGTTGTGGACGACTTCGACCACGAACCCGGCATCGCTCAGACCGCGGCGAACCGTCTCGGCCAGCCGGACCTCGTCCTCGACAATCAGCACCCGCATGGTTCCAGTGTCATCCGCCGCCGCTGAGAATCCGCTGAGCGGCTTACTGGGCGGCTCACCGGGTCGGGAGCGTGACAGTGGCGGTGGTGCCGCCGGTGGTGGCGGACGTGAGGGTGATGGCGCCTTGATGCGCCTTGGTGATCTCCTGGACGATCGAGAGGCCGAGGCCGGAGCCGCCGCTGGCGCGCGCACGGCTGGTGTCGAGGCGGACGAAGCGCTCGAAGACCCGGAAGCGTTCGTTCTCGGGGATGCCGTCTCCGTCGTCCTCGATGGTGATGATCGCGTGGCCGTTCTCCTCGGTGGTGGCGAGGCGCACTGTGCTGTGGGCCGCCCTGGCCGCGTTGTCGACCAGGTTGCGAATGAGCTGGCTCAGACGCAGCGGATCGCCGAGGACTCGGACCGGATGAATGTCGCTGGTCACCGTGAGGTCGACGGTGGACTTGCGCAGCCGCTGGACCTCGACCTGGACCAGGTCGTCGAGATCGACGTCGGTCCGCTGCATCCGCAGGCCGGCATCGTCCGCCTTGGCGAGCAGGAGGAGATCCTCGACCAGTCGCCGCATCCGTTCCGTCTCGGCTTCCATCACCTGGCGCAGCTCCTGCCACGCCTTTCCGGTCGTGTCCGCCTCGACGACTTCCAGGGCCGCGGTCAAGGTGGCCAGTGGTGACCTGAGCTCGTGACTGGCATCGGACACGAAGCGTCGCTGCGTCGCTTGCCCGGTCTGCAGGCGGTCGAGCATCTCGTTCATGGTCACTGCGAGTCTGGCGATCTCGTCCTGCGTCTCAGGCACCGGAACTCGCTCCGTCAGGTCGTTCGACTCGATGCCCTGCACCCGTACCCGGATCCGCTCGACCGGTCCGAGTGCCTGACCGACCAGGAGCCATCCGGCGACGCCGACCACGACCAGCAGCACCGGGAATCCCACCAGGAGGTACTTGGTCACCGTGGTCACTGTCTCCCGCTGAGTCTCCACCGACGACGCGACGACCACGGTGTACGTCTGTCCGCCGTACTCAGCGCCTCGGGCCACGATCAGATAGTCGTGGTCGTCGTCGATCAGCGGCATCTCGCCGACCTCGGCCCGCTCTATCACGCCTGGTCCGGGGCGTAGACCAGTCAGCGCGGTGTTGTCCGCCCGGGCCGATGACGCAGCGACAACCTGGCCGGAGGCATCCAGCACCTGGATCAACTGGCTGGCGCGGGTCGACTCCGCGAGGTCTGCGCTCAGCGTGGAAACACCTTCTTCGCCGACTTGCGAGGCCACCTCAGCGGCGCGCCCGTCCGCCGCGTCGGACACGCTCGTGATCAGCGCGCGCTGGAGAAGCAGGAGGAGTACGGCGGCACCCAGAGCCATCGCGACGGCGACGACGATGACAGCTGCCGCGGTGGACCTGCTGCGGACACTGGCACGGCTGAGTCGCAGGCTCGCCTTGCGCAGTGCGGACAACACGCGGGCTCCTTCCCTCCGGATGGCGCCCACTCGCGATGGGGTCTCCACACTGCCCATCGTCCCAGGTCAGGGACTGGATCGGTGGCAGCCGGTCAGCGGGATCCCAGTGTGGGCACAGCGCCGCTGAGAGCCGCCTGAGAGGTGATCACCGGAGCGTCGCGAACAGGTCGTCCAGCGGAGCGCCTGGCGTCCGGCCGTGTTCGACGTACCACTCCCGCCCGAGTATGCGCCGGAACAGCCACCGCGGCAGCTTGAGCAACAGGCCGAGCGTCCGCGCTCCGCCGTCCGAGCTCGCCTGGCTGGCGTGCGCCTCGAACGACCGACGTTTCTGCACCGCATACGCGCGCACGTCGACGCAGTGCGTGATCGACGACGCCGGCGAGTACGCGTGGTCGTAGTCGGCGGCGCGGACTGCGGGCAGTACGCCGGGAATCGCCTCGACCAGTCGTACGAGCCGGCGGATCAGCCGGCGATCGATCGTTGCCTCCAGCACGAGCGGCGTACCGGCCTGTCTGGCTGCGTACACGCCGACGGCATGCACCTGCTGGTGATCGGGATGCCCGTAGCCGCCGGCCGGATCGTAGATCGTGAGTGCGTCGGCCCGTTCCGCTCGCAGCAGTTCGATCAGCGGCGCCGCAGCCTGCTCGATCTCGAGCCGGCTGAACGCCCCGTCTGCCACCGGACCCGTCGACCCCGAGTCCGTGAATCCGAACCGCACAACTCGGGCACACCCGAGCGCCGCCGCCGATCGCTCCAGCTCGTCCCGCCGGTACGACGCCAGCCGTCCAGCCGACCGGTACGACGAAGCGGTCGCACCTGCCTCGCCGTCGGTGGCGACCGCCAGGACGACGCGATGTCCTTCCGCGGCGAGCCGGGCCAGCGTGCCGCCCATCAGCAGCGCCTCGTCGTCGGGATGGGCGTGAAAGGCCACGAGCGTGTACCGGGCGGCGCCTGTCGACTGCACCATGCTTCGAGCATCGCACGGTCGCCGCAGCCGGCGCAGTTGCTCTCAGCACCTTCTCAGTGGACGCGTTCCAACCTTGATCGCGATGGACGGCAGCGGACCGATGGCGGGGTGACGGTGGACGGCGCGAGGTGGCGGCGGGTGGTGACGTCGGTGCTCAGTGGGCTGCTGACCGCGGCCTTGGTGGTGTTCCTGCCCCGGGCAGTGGGCTCGACCTGGACCGATGTCGGGTCGGTACTCGGCCGAATCTCGGTCCCATCCCTGCTGGCACTCACGATCGTGTGGATCGCTGGGCTGTGGGCGCATTCGTTCGTCCTGTCCGCATCCCTGCCAGGACTGACGAAGCGCCGCGGCCTGACGTTGAGTCTGACGGGCAGCGCGGTGGCCAACGTCCTTCCGCTGGGCGGCGCGGCCGGTACGGCCCTGAACTTCGCGATGGTCCGCCGCTGGGGCTTCAGCTCGGTGGCGTTCGGTGGCTTCCTCGCGGTGACCACCTTGCTCAACCTTGTCTCCAAGCTCGGCGTGATCGCGCTCGCGCTTGCGCTGATGCCGATCCTGCACAGCGCGTCCGCGTTCGGCTCCGGGAGCCTGCTGTTCATCCCGGTCCCGGCCGTAGTCGTTGTTTGTGTCTGGATCCTGGCGGACGAGCGAGCCGCAGCCATCGTCGGCGCAGCCCTCGACAAGCCGATCGGAGTCTTCCGGGCCTCGAACCTGGCCGTACGGATCCCTGACTTGCGACGCTCGATTCTCCGGATCGTGCGATCGGGTTGGCGTCCGATGACCGTCGGGATGCTCGCCTACCTCGCCCTGCAGTTGGCACTGCTGTGGCTCTGTTTCCAGGTGCTCGGCGTCGCGCTGGGGTTGCCAGTGCTCTTCACGGCGCTGGCCGTCGAGCGACTGCTGACCCTCGTTCCGATCACCCCCGGTGCGGCCGGGGTTGTCGAAGTGGGCACCACTGCGGCGCTCGTTGCTCTCGGTGGCGACCCGGCCGGCGTCGCCGCCGGCCTGCTGCTGTTCCGCGGCTTCACGTACCTCATGGAGATCCCTGTCGGTGGACTCACGTTGGCGATCTGGCTCGCTGCCCAGCGTCGACGCGGTCAGGACCGGAGCGAGCTGGAAGCACTGGCCGGATGAGGATCGCCATGGTCAGCGACTGCTACCTCCCGAGACTCGGCGGAATCGAACTCCAGGTCCACGACCTCGCCGCACAGCTCATCACGGCCGGCCATCAGGTCACCGTGTTCACGACGGCCGAGGGTCCGCCCGCGGCCGGCGACGTACCCGTCGTGCGCCTTCCCGCGCTGGCTGGAGCGCCGTTGCCATCGGCAATCGAACGGCTTCGGGACGAGCTGAGCAGCTTCGATGTCGTCCACTCGCATTCGTCCTTGCTCTCACCGTTGGCCTGGCAGGCCGCGCGACTCGCCCGAGCGGCGATCGTCACGCTGCACTCGTTGCCGAGTGCATCGATGCCATGGCCGGTGGCGTGGGTTGACCGGTACGTCGGCGACGTCCGGTGGACCGCGGTCAGCGAGGCCGTGGCCGGCGTACTCAGGCGATCGCTGCCCGGTCGATCGGTCGGCGTGTTGCACAACGGGATCGAGCCGGGCCCGTGGCGGCAGCCGCGCCGAGCAGAGCATCCCCTCACCATCGTGAGCACGATGCGACTCACCCGTCGCAAGCGTCCGATGGCTCTCGTTCGTACCCTGGAGAACATCCGAAGACTCCTGCCTTCCGAGATCCCTGTCCGTGCGGCGATCATCGGATCCGGACCGCTTGCAGGCGCCGTGGCGACAGCGGTACGACGGCGTGGGCTGACCGGCTGGGTCGATCTGCCCGGGCGCCTTACCAGGTACGAGATCCAGCAGCTCTATGCGGCCGCGGACGTGTACCTCGCTCCGGCCGAGTTGGAGTCCTTCGGGGTTGCGGCCCTGGAGGCACGGTGCGCTGGTCTACCCGTTGTGGCGATGGCATCCGGCGGTGTCGGCGAATTCGTCCGGTCCGGGGTCGAGGGTTACCTCGTCGACAGCGACGTTCGGATGGCGGAGGCCGCGGCCGCGCTGCTGACCGACACCGCGGTCTTGTCGCGCATTCAGGAACACAACCAGCACACGGATCCCGTGATGACCTGGAACAAGGTCGTCACCGAGCATCTGACGGCGTACCAGACTGCGCGGGCTTCCTCCATCGCGCGCGGTGAGCGGCCGGCGCAGCTCGTCGGGGAGTGGCTGGATCTCGAGAGTGTCTGACGCGTAGGTCATTTGGCCAGCAGTGTTTCCCGATCGAGACGGGTCAGTTTCTCCGGGTTGGCGATCCCGTAGATCCCTGTGATGCGGCCGCCCGCGACTTGCACGCTGGCCACACCGACGGGTTGGCCGTCGAGGTCGATCCTGACCGCCGGCGCGCCGTTGACCCACGTGGCGTGTACGGCGAGGCCGTCGTACCTGCCCACTGCGGCCAAGGCATCCGCCACGCGCTTGGCTCCCTCAATCGGCCGTCGGGCCGCAGGAGCCAGCCCACCGCCGTCGCCCACTGCCACCACGTCCGGGGCCAGCACAGTCAGGAGTGCATCGACGTCCCCGGTCCGGATCGCGACGAGGAACCGCTCGACGACCTCCTCCTGTTCCGCGCGGGTGACCCGGGTCCGCGGGCGTCGGGCTGCCACGTGCCGGCGCGCTCGGTGGGCGATCTGCCGGACGGTCGCCGGAGTCTTGTCGAGCGCCTCTGCGATCTCGTCGTACGGCACCGCGAAGACCTCGCGCAGCACGAACACGGCCCGCTCGGTCGGACCTAGCGTCTCCAACACGGTGAGCATGGCAATCGAGACGCTGTCCGCGAGCGCGACATCATTGGCAACGTCAGGGGTGGTCAGCAGCGGCTCGGGCAGCCACTGGCCGACATACTTCTCGCGAAGGCGCGAGAGCGTCCGCATCCGGTTGAGCGCCTGCCGGGTGACGATCCGGATCAGGAACGCGCGGGGGCTGTGTACCTGCCGTTGGTCGACGTCGGACCACTGCAGCCAGCTCTCCTGGACGACGTCCTCGGCGTCGGCCGCCGAGGAGAGCATCTCGTAGGCGACGGTGAAGAGCAGGCTGCGATGAGCCTCGAACTCCTCGGTGCCATTCGGTGTGCTCACGACTGCGACGCTACGCCGGTCGCAGACCGCGAGGGCTCTGTCAGTGGGCGGAGGCCGCACGCCGCCGCGAATCCCTGAGACTCGAAGGGCCCGATCGCGATGTTCATTCGAGCAGCCATGTTCGCCAGCGTGATGTAGGCGGTCAGCTCCAGCAGGGCCGGTGCCCCGAGACTCTTCAACAACCTGGCCGAGAGTTCATCTGTCACCGTCGGCGGCGTCTGGCTCATCGCCTCGGCGTACTCCATCACGTCACGCTCGAGCGGGGTGAAGACGACGGACTCGCGCCAGCCCGGCACCTCGCGGGCCTTCTTCACGTCGAGGCCGTCGTGGTTCGCCATGAAATAGCCAAGGTCGAGGCAGAACCTGCAGCCGATCAGAGCCATGGTCGCCATATGGGCGAAGGCCTTGAGGTTCTCGTCGCACTCGCTCCACTTCTTCGCCTTCTTCGACAGGCCCATCATGGTCATCAGAACCGGCTTGTTGTGCCACATCACTTCCAGCTGCTCCGGTACGTCGCCCAACATCTTCCGGCTGACTCTCTTGGCTACCGCGCCGAGAACTCCGGTGATCTCGGTCTTGGGGATCCTGGTCTCGGACATCTCGTCTCCTGGTTGCGTTGGTTGGACCATCGGTCACCCCATGAGTCACCGGAGACGGACGAGATGTGACATCCGGTCAAGCTCTTCGCCGCCCACGGCACCGCGTGACCGGGCTCCTGGTGCCGGCGATCCCAGGAACGACGGTCGCTAGCTTGGCTTGCGCGGGAGCATCGTTGCAGCATCCAGAGGAGGAAACGTGAGCACGTTCGAGGTTGCCGAGTTCGCCATCGCGGTGCCGGACGACGACGTCGTAGATCTGTCCCGTCGCCTGTCGTCGATGCGCTGGCCCAGATCATGGCCCGAGCCCGCCTGGTTGGCAGGAACCGACCGCGATGTCCTCGCACACCTGGTCGCCCACTGGGCCGACGGATTCGACTGGCGCAGTCACGAGCGACGCCTGAATGCTGAGCCGCAGCGAATCGCCACCGTCAGTGGACAGCGGGTTCACTTCCTCCACGTCCGCGCGGACGAGCCGACCGGCCTTCCGATGATCCTCACCAACGGGTGGCCGAGCACCTTCGCCGAGATGATCCCACTGGCGCACCGGATCGCCGGCCTCGGACACGACGTCGTCGTACCGTCTCTGCCGGGGTTCACGTTCTCCGATCAGCCGGCCGAGGCTCCGGCCGCGGTTCCGACGTACGAGCTCTGGCATCGCCTCATGGTGGGTCTCGGCTACGACCGCTACCTAGCGCACGGAGGTGACCTCGGAGCCGGGATCACCTCGCGTCTCGGGGCCGCCCATCCGGAAGCAGTCGCAGGCATCCATCTGATGGCTGTGATGGCGGCCATCGACCACAGCGACCTCACGGCAGCAGAGGAGGCCTACCTGTCGGGGATCGAATCCTGGACCAGCGACGGCGGCGCCTACCAGCATCAGCAGCAGACTCGGCCCCTGACGCTGACGTACGGCCTGAGCGACTCGCCGGCTGGTCTGCTGGCCTGGATCCTCGAGAAGTACCGAGCCTGGAGCGACTGCGGCGGAGACATCAGCGCTCGATGGACCGATGACGAGATCCTGGTGCAGGCCTCGCTCTACTGGTTCACCAACACGATCGGTACGTCGTTCCGGCCGTACTTCGACTACGTGGCGCATCCGATGCCGCGGCCCGTGATGGGCGACCTGCCGACCGCAATCGCCGCATTCCCGTACGACATCGCCGTACCGCCGCGTGAGTACGCCGAGCGCACCTACCACGTCGTGCGCTACACCCGCTTCGACCACGGCGGGCACTTCGCACCGCATGAGGAGCCGGGTCCACTCGCCCGAGACATCCACGACTTCGCCGCAACCCTGTCTGCTTGACCAGGTGACTGTGAACAGGTTGTTCCGTGTCCGCAGATGGTCACACGGCGAAGCGTCGGGCGAACTCGACGACGTTGGTCGGCCGGACACCGGGGTAGCGCTCGTTGTCGGGTGGATCGAGCTTGGCTTTGCCCGTGATCATCGCCCAGAGGTACTGCAAGGCAACGAAGTCCTCCGGGCCGGACGCGCCGGCCTTGCGGCGCTCGATCTCCGCAGCCAGTTCGTCGGCGGTGCCTTGCCTCCGCAGTTCGAGGCTTCGGCCGGATCCACGCTCCAGCGCTGCGTGGAACTCCTTCATGGTCAGTACGTCGCCGGCGACCCGAACCGGTCGCCCGGTAGTGCCGGGATCAAGTGCAACAGCAGCCGTGTACGCCGCCGTGTCCGCGACGGTCGTGAAGTCGCACGGCTGATCGCCGTCACCCCACAGGCTGAAGGTCGCGTTCGTCCAGTCGACGATCTCGAGGAAGGGTGCCGTCATCACCTCGACAAAGGCGCCGTTCAGGACCGACGTCACTGCGACGGGGCTGCCGGCGAACGCCGCGTGCGCCTTCCGCCGGTGATCGAGGAACACGTTGTCCCCCTCGTCGAGCCGGAACATGCTCGGAGCGAGGTCCTCGGGGGCACCGGACACCGAACCCTCGACGATGATCGCTCCCTGGTCTGCGAGTGCCCGGGCCACGTCGGCTTTGCCGGCCGTGGGCCGAACCAACGCACGGGTACGTACGCCTTGTCCCAGCAGGCTCCGCACGATCTCGCTGCCCAGCCTGCCCGTCGCCCCGGCCACGAATACAACTGTCACTGCCGTTCTCCCTGTCAGCTTTGAATTTGGCGTGTTCGGCAGCGACGCTAGACCTTGAAATCAGTGACAAGGTCAAGCCGAGAAGGTGGCATGGATGCGCATCGGGGAGCTGTCCCGGCGAACGGGCGTCGACGAGCAACTACTGCGGTACTACGAGAAGCAGGGTCTGCTGCACCCGGAGCGGTCGTCGAACGGCTATCGCGTCTACACGCAAGCAGACGTCCCCTGTGCCGGCACCGACCTGAGCCGCGAATCGCGGCCACACGGCCACCGTCGACTCACCCTCACGAAGCCCAGCTACCAACCCGAACGGGTCTCGCCGAAGTCGGCGAGTGTCCGCAACGTAAACTGTCCCGCCGTGGGGACGCCAGACCGTGCGGCACGGGCCGAAGGGGTGACGCGCGTTGCGCGAGGGGCGGCTGACTGGTTGGTCGGCACCGTTGCCGACAGCAAGGACCCGTCGCTCTACCATGGCTTGGCCGGGATCGTGCTCGCGCTGCAGGAAGCGGCGCAGCACTTCGGCGACGATCGCTATGACCATGCGGTGACAGCGGGCGTGGATGCTCTGACCGCGAGTGTCGAGAGTCTTGAGGACTCGTCGCTGTACTTCGGCTTGGCCGGCGTCGCCGCTGGACTGCGGGCACTTGGCAGTCCCGATGCGGCAGACCGGGCGCTGGGCCGGATTCGGGATCGCTTCGATGGCCAGCGCTGGAGCCCGATGTTCGAACTCTTCGCCGGCAACGCCGGCATGGGGCTCGGCGCACTGTCTGCGGGTGATGTGGACCTGGCCGTTGCTGCGGTGACGCCCTACCTCACGACGGCGGATCGGACGGCCTGCGGCGTGAACTGGCCGGTCCGGCCCTCTCCGCCCCGGTCCCATCACATAGCGCACGGCACCCTGGGCATCGTCTACGCGCTGGCAGCCGTCGGTCGAGCCGCTGACCGGGAGGATCTGATCGACCTTGCCCTCGCCGGAGCAGCAGACGTCGTAGGCCGCAATGAGGCTGGTCCCCACGGCTTCCTCGTACCGCACTCCGACCCGCCGCACCGGCCTGATGTGGTCGAGCGGTTCAGTCTTGGTTGGTGCAATGGTCCGGCGGGCGACGCACAAGTCTTTCGCCTGCTCGCGCAGGTCACTGGAGACTCGGCCTGGATTCGACTCGGTGACAGCTGCTGGCACACGGTCACACAGTCCGGGTTGCCGCGTCGGATCCGCCCGGGCTTCTGGGACAACCACGGGCGGTGCTGCGGAACCGCAGGCGTGCTGGCCCTGGCCTGCGACCGGATCGTGGAACGTGGTGACGACTTCGAGTTCGCCGACGTCCTCGTCGATGACCTCGCGACTCATGCAATCGTCGATGAAGCCGGCGTTCGCTGGTCGAATCATGAGCACCGCGCAGACCCACCAGACCTTGAACCGCGCCCCGGATGGGCCATGGGCAACGCAGGCATCGTTCGCGAATTGCTGCGCTACGCGCGACTGAACGAAGGCGGCGACGGCGACTACGCAATCGTGTGGCCAGACCATCCCGTCACTAACCCGAACCCGTAACGTACCGGCCCTGCCCCGCCCGCCGGTCAGGGCAGTGTTCGGGTCGGGTCCTCGAGCGTGGCCAGTAGTGGTTCGACGGTGGTGAGGGCCTGGTCGACAAGGGCGGCGAGCGGGGTGGCGCCCTCGTCGGCCACCCACCTGCGGGAGGCGGTGAACAGGACCCCCGCGAGCACGAAGGCGACGAGTTCGAGCTGGTAGTCGTCGGGCGGGCGGCCGGTGCGGCCGGCGAGCAGGCCGGTCAGGAGCTCGATGGTCCGGCGCTCCTCGCCTGCGTAACGGGCTTCGAGGGCCGGGACGGTCGCGACGAGCCGCATGCGGGCGAGGGTGAGGTCGCGGTCGGCTTCGGCCGCCGCCACGACCGTGCCCATGGCGGCGCGGACGGTCGCGGTCAGGGGCTCGTCTGCGGGTCGCGCGGCAGCGGTGGTCTCGAAGAGGGGGGAGGCGTCGTTGTCGAGGACGACGTCCTCCTTGGTGGGAAAGTAGCGGTAGAAGGTGGTGGTGGAGGTCTCGGCGGCCTCGGCGATCTGCTCGACGGTGGTGTGCTCGTAGCCCTGGATTTCGAAGAGGTTCAGCGCCGCGGTCTGGATGGCGCGGCGCAGCTTGATCTTCTTCCGTTCCCGCAGGCCCGGGGAGTGATTGGTCGATGCGCTCATTCCGCCGGTCTCTGCTCACAGGCCGACGGGGCGGGTCCGCGGCGGGTCATACGTGCAGCACGACCTCGTAGACGTCGACCGGAGGTTGGGCAACGCCCAGCTCCGTACTCGCCTCATGACGTGCCTGGGCGCCTCGGCCTTCGTTGTTACTGCGCAGGTCGTCGTCGCTGTCCCACAGGGAGATGGTCACGATCTTGCCACTCTGATGATCAGCAAGCAGGTAGAAGCCCTTGAACCCGGGAGCTTCACGGAAGCCGGGGAGTTGCTCCTCGCAGAACGTGAGGAGCCCGGCGAGCTTGTCACCTGCCGCCTCTGTGGAGGCAATTTGAGCGAACATGACGTCCTTTCCAGATCGTGCGGGATGAAAGCCACATCAGACGACCCGACCGACACCAAGATATTTCGGGTCAATGGCACAAACAGTAGCCTAACCCATATTTTGAACGAACCCACGCGGCTGGCAGGTTTCTGAGCAGCAAGCCAGCGGGCGACCGTCGTGTTGATCGAGTCACTGATCTCGTACCTCGGCGGAGCGGTGGGCGCGGTGGCGCTGGGGCAGCTCGCGGTCGCGACCAGCATGGCGGTGGCGTTCGGAGTCGCGAGGTCCTGCTGGCCGTGCCTGACTGTCTGCTGGTCGCCGCGGCTGCACCCACCCGACTCGTGGTCGGCTGATCTCGAGCCTCAGCAGTTCGCAACCGCTACCTGGGCTTGGTTTCGCAGCCCGGCGCGCAGTGGGATGCACATCGGTTTACCACTGACCGGGTGTGGGACGACTTTGGACTCGACTCCGAAGACGTCGCGGATGGTGTCGCAGGTGAAGACGTCTTCGGGGGTGCCTTGGGTGACGAGGCTGCCGGATTTCATCACGAAGACGTGGTCGGCGTATTCGGCGGCCATGTTGAAGTCGTGCAGCACCATCGCGACGGTTTTGCCTTGGTCCTGGTTGAGCTGGTGCAGCAGGTCGAGTACTTCGAGTTGGTAGGCGACGTCGAGGTAGGTGGTGGGTTCGTCGAGCAGGATCAGGTCGGTGCCTTGGGCGAGGCAGAGCGCGATCCAGACGCGTTGGCGTTGGCCACCCGACAGTTGGTCGACGTGTTGGTGGCGTAGTTCGGCGGTGCTGGTGACGTCCATGGCCCATTCGACGGTGTCTTTGTCGGCCTGGCTGGGGACCTTGAGGGAGGTGCGGTGGGGGTGGCGGCCGAACCAGACCAGGTCCTCGACCGAGATCGACTCGGGCGTGACCAGGACCTGGGGCAGGATCGCCAACAGCCGGGCGACTTCCTTGGTGGGGGTGTCCTGGATCGATTTGCCGTCCAGGATGACACTGCCCTTGGCCGGTGGCAGCAGCCGGGCCAGGGCCCGTAGCGCGGTGCTTTTGCCGGAGCCGTTGGGGCCGATCAGGACGCTGACCTTCCCGTCGGGGATGGTCAGGGTCAGGTCGTGGGCGATGACGTTGTGGTCATAGGCGAGCTGGACGCCTTGTGCCTGCAGACGCATGGCGGTTCCTACTTTCCGGTCTTCACGAGCAGGTAGAGGAAGTACGGGCCCCCGACGACCGCTGTCACCAGGCCGGCCGGGATCTCCAGCGGCGG